>JANWKW010000031.1 GCA_025451135.1 Vulcanimicrobiia bacterium
AACCGACCCCATGCCGGCGCACGTAGTCGACCACCCGGTCGAGCAGCGCCGCCCGGCGCGTCGGGTCTGCGGTACGCGTCACGGAGCTAGGATATCATACTTGAAACGCTCGTTTCAAGTCGTCCGATGACCTGGATCATCTTCGCGCCAAGCAATTCGGATCGACCGATTGATGCGTTTTCCGTCCGGGTACGTCTCGGGAGGTACATATCGATATTCTGTAGGGCGGTGGAACGGTGAACGCGAGCGACTATCTTCTCGAACGGCTTGTCGAGTGGGGGTTTCACCGGATCTACGGCTACCCCGGCGACGGCATCAACGGCATCATGGGCGCGTTCGACCGGATCGGCGACGAGCTGCGATTCATCCAGGTCCGGCACGAAGAGATGGCGGCGTTCATGGCGTGCGCGCATGCGAAGTTCACCGGCGAGGTCGGCATCTGTCTCGCGACCTCGGGACCCGGCGCGATCCATCTGCTCAACGGGCTCTACGACGCGAAGCTGGATCACACGCCGGTGGTGGCGATCGTCGGGCAGGCGGCGACGACGGCGCTCGGCGGATCGTATCAGCAAGAGGTCGATCTGCAAGTGCTGTTCCAAGACGTGACGGAGTACGTGTATACGGTCTCGAGTCCGGCGGCGATGCGGCACGTGATCGACCGGGCCGTTCGTACCGCCGCGGCCTTCCGCGCCGTGACCTGCGTGATCGTCCCCAAGGACGTACAGGAGATGAAAGCCGTCCCGAAGCTGCCGCACAAGCACAACCTCATCCCGAGCAGCGTCGGATATTCGAAACCGATCGTCGTGCCGGAGCCGGCCGACCTGCAGCGCGCGGCGGACATCCTCAACGCGAGCAAGCGGGTCGCGATGCTCGTCGGACAGGGCGCCGCCGGCGCGACCGACGAGGTGCTGGCGGTGGCGGACCGCCTGGGCGCGGGCGTCGCCAAGGCGCTCCTCGGCAAGTACGTCGTTCCGGACGACCTGCCGTACGTGACCGGCACGCTCGGTCTGCTCGGCACGCGCCCGAGTTCGGACATGATGAACGAATGCGACGCGCTGCTGATGGTCGGCACGTGCTATCCGTACTCCGAGTTCTTGCCGAAGGAAGGCCACGCGCGCGGCATCCAGATCGATATCGACGCGCGCAACGTCGGCCTGCGCTTCCCGACCGAGGTGAACCTGATCGGCGACTCCGCGCACACGCTGCGGGCGCTGCTGCCGCTGCTCGAACCGAACAAGCACGCGAGCTGGCGCCAGAAGATCGCCAAGAACCTCGAGGACTGGTACGCGGACGAAGAGGGCCGGTCGCTGGTGACCGGAGAGAAGATCAACCCGCAGCGCGTCTTCTGGGAGCTGAGCGAACGCCTGCCGAGCGACGCCATCGTGACGGGCGACGCGGGCACGGCGACCAACTGGTTCGCGCGCAACATCCGGATGCAGCGCGGCATGAAGTCGTCGCTCTCGGGAGGCCTGGCCACGATGGGCTCGGCGGTGCCGTATGCGATCGCCGCCAAGTTCGCGTTCCCCGAGCGGGTGGTGGTGGCGTGCACCGGCGACGGCGCGATGCAGATGAACGGCATGGCCGAGATGCTGACGGTCGCCAAGTATTGGGAAGAGTGGAGCGATCCGCGCCTGATCTTCCTGGTCCTCAACAACGCGGATCTGAACCAGGTGACCTGGGAGATGCGCATCGAGGGCGGCAATCCGAAGTACGAAGCCTCGCAGAACCTGCCGCACTTCAACTACGCCGAATATGCCGACCAGATCGGCCTGCACGGCATCCGGCTCGAGAAGACCGAGGAGATCGGCCGCGCCTGGGACCGGGCGCTGGCCTCGAACCGCCCGGTCGTGCTCGACGCGGTCGTCGATGCGGACATCGCGCAACTGCCGCCGCACATCACGTTCGAACAGGCCCACAACTTGTTCTCATCACTGGTCAAGGGCGATCCGAATCGCAGCGGCGTGATCAAGGAATCCATCAAGGAAGTGCTCGTGGGGCTGATGCCCAACGGCTCGGACGCGTAACGTGCCGACCGCGATCGCCGCACCGGCAGATGCTCGCATCGATGCCCTGGACGTCCGCGCCTATACGATACCGACGGCGACGCCGGAATCGGACGGCACGCTGACCTGGGAGGCGACCACGCTGGTCTACGTCGAGATCCGGGCGGGCGGACGGACCGGTATCGGCTTCACCTATGCGGACGTGGCCACGGCCAAGCTGATCGAGAGCCTGCTGCGCGATACGATCCTGGGCACCGACGCGCTCGACACGGGCGCGCGCTGGACCGAGATGTACGCGCGGACGCGCAACCTCGGACACGACGGGATCACGTCGATGGCCGTTTCGGCGGTCGACGTGGCGCTCTGGGATCTCAAGGGCAAACTGTTCGACGTACCCACGTACCGGCTGCTGGGCGCGGTGCGCGATGCGGTGCCGGTCTACGGGAGCGGCGGGTTCACGGCCTATTCCGAACAGCAACTGGTCGACCAGCTCTCGGGCTGGGTGGGCGACGGGATCCCGCGCGTGAAGATGAAGATCGGCCGCGATGCGGCGGCCGACGTGGTCCGAGTGGCGGCGGCGCGGCGCGCGATCGGCGCGGACGCCGAGCTGTTCGTGGATGCGAACGGCGCGTATTCGGTGCAGCAGGCGATCGCCCAGGCGGAACGCTTCGCCGAACAGCGTGTGACCTGGTTCGAAGAGCCGGTCTTCCGCGAGGACTATATCGGCACGCGGCACGTGCGCGAGCGCGCGCCGGCCGGGATGGAGATCTCGGACGGCGAGTACGGCTACGGTCTGTACGAGTTCGCGCGGATGATCGATGCCGGCATGCTCGACGTGCTCCAAGCGGATGCGACCCGGTGCGGCGGATTCACCGGACTCGTGGCGGTCGACGGCCTGGCCGCGTGCACGATGACGCCGCTCTCGACGCATTGCGCTCCGCACCTGCACCTGCATGCGGCGATGGCGTGCAAGCAGCTCCGCCATATCGAGTATTTCTACGATCACTCCCGGATCGAAGGGATGCTGTTCGACGGGGCCGCCGCGCCGCAGAACGGCGAGCTGCGGCCGGACCCGTCGCGACCGGGTATCGGCCTGGAATTACGGCGCGCCGACGCCGAACGCTACGCCGTCTAAAGACGCAGAAGGACGATCATGATCCGCATCCTCCCCGAAGCGACGGAACGGCCGGGCTCGGTCAACCACGCCGACGTCGACGCGGCCGGCCTCGAGGCCGAACTGCGCGCGAGCGTGCGCGGAGAGGTGCGCTTCGATGCGGCCAGCCGGGCGATGTATGCGACCGACGCCTCCAACTACCGGCAGGTGCCGGTCGGCCTGGTGATCCCGCGCGACGCGGAGGACGTCGAGCGGACGCTCGCGGCCTGCCGGATGTTCGACGCGCCGGTGCTCTCGCGCGGCGGCGGCACGAGCCTAGCGGGCGAGACCTGCAACGCGGCGGTGGTGCTGGACTTCAGCAAGTACATGCACCGGATCGTCGAGATCGACTGGGAGGGCAAGCGCGCGCGGGTCCAGCCGGGCTGCGTGAACGACGATCTGCGCGACCGGGCCGAGGAGCGGCATCTGACCTTCGGACCCGATCCCGCGACCCACAATCGCAATACGTTCGGCGGGATGATCGGGAACAATTCGTGCGGCATGCACGCCCAGATGGCGGGCAAGACGGAGGAGAACACCGAGGAGCTCGACATCGTCACCTACGACGGCCTGCGGATGCGGGTCGGGCCAACCTCGGATGCGGAGTACGACCGGATCGTGGCCGAGGGCGGGCGCCGCGCCGAGATCTACACGCAGCTGCGCGCGCTGCGCGACCGCTATGCCGACCAGATCCGCGCCCGCTTTCCGAAGATCCCGCGCCGGGTCTCGGGCTTCGCGCTCGATCAGCTGCTGCCCGAGAACGGCTTCAACGTGGCCCGCGCGCTGGTCGGAACCGAAGGCACGTGCGTGACGGTGGTCGAGGCGACGGTGCGGCTGGTGCACAGCCCGCCGGAACGGGCGATCGCGATCTTCGGGTTCCCGGATCTGGGCGCGGCCGCCGACCGGGTGCCGTTCTGCGACGAGCACGGACCGATCGCGCTCGAGGGCATGTCGGCCTCGATGTTCGCGTACATGAAGCTCAAGGGCGAATCCGATAGCGGCCGCGCGATGTTCCCCGCGGGCGAGGCGTGGCTGATCTGCGAGTTCGGCGGCGATACCAAAGAGCAGGCGGCCGGCAAGGCGCGCGACTTGATCGAGGCGTTCGGGCGCGTTGCGCAGCCGCCCTCGGCGAAGCTGGTGGACGACCGCGACCAGCAAGCGCAGTTCTGGGCGTTTCGCGACGACGCGCTGGGTGCGACCTCGAAGATCCCCGGTCAGGCCGACTATTACCCGGGCTGGGAAGATTCGGCGGTCGATCCCAGGCGGCTGGGCGATTACGTGCGCGCGTTCCAGGCCAAGCTCGACGAGTACGACTACAAGGGTTCGATCTACGGCCACTTCGGCCAGGCGTGCGTGCACGTGAGCATCGATTTCGACCTGTTCACCGCACCCGGCATCGAGAAGTACCGGCGCTTCGTGACCGAGATGGCGCACATCTGCGTGGCCCACGGCGGTTCGTTCTCGGGCGAGCACGGCGACGGTCAGGCGCGCGGCGAGCTGCTGCCGATCATGTACGGCGACGAGCTGGTGCAGGCGTTCTGGGAGTTCAAGTCGATCTGGGATCCGCGCGACAAGATGAATCCGGGGAAGGTCGTGCATCCCTACAAGCTCGACCAGAACCTGCGCTGGGGCCCGACCTACGCCCCGTGGGAGCCGCAGACCCATTTCCATTTCGCGGAGGACCGCGGCAGCTTCGCGTTCGCCGCCAACCGGTGCGTCGGAACGGGCAAGTGCCGCAAGCACGATGCCGGCACGATGTGCCCGAGCTACATGGCGACCAAGGAAGAGGCGTACTCGACGCGCGGACGGGCGCGCTTGCTCTTCGAGATGCTCGAAGGCGATCCGATGACGAACGGCTGGCAGGACGAAGGCGTGAAGGACGCGCTCGACATGTGCCTGTCGTGCAAGGGCTGCAAGGGCGAATGCCCGGTCAACGTGGACATGGCCACGTATAAGGCCGAGTTCCTCTCGCACTATTACGAGAAGAAGCGCCGGCCGATCGCCGCGTATGCGTTCGGGTTGATGTTCTGGTGGGCGCGGCTGGCGTCGCTTGCGCCCGGGCTCGCGAATGCCCTGACGCAGACGCCGGGGCTGCGCGAGCTGGCCAAGGCGGTCGTGTCGCTGGCGCCCAAGCGGACCATTCCGCTGTTCGCGCCGCAGACGTTTCGCGCGTGGTTCGCGCGGCGACCGGCGCGCAACCTCGACAAGCCGCAGGTCATCCTGTGGGCGGATACCTGGAACAACCACTTCCATCCGACGACCGCGCAGGCGGCGGTCGAAGTGCTCGAAGACGCGGGTTTTCAGGTCACCATTCCGGCGATCCAGCTCTGCTGCGGGCGGCCGCTCTACGACTACGGGATGCTCGGCCTGGCCAAGACGATGCTGCGCGACGTGCTGCGCGCGCTGCGGCCGCAGATCCGGGCGGGGGTATGCGTGGTCGGCCTGGAGCCGAGCTGCGTCTCGGTCTTTCGCGACGAGATGACGAACCTGCTCGGGCCGGACGAAGATGCCAAGCGCCTCAAGGAGCAGACGTATCTGCTGACCGAGTTCCTGGCCGCAAAGGCGCCGGACTACGCGCCACCGCGCCTGCACCGCAAGGCGCTGGTGCAAGAGCACTGCCACCACAAATCGATCCTCGACGTCTCGGGCGAAGCGAAACTGTTCGATGCGATCGGGCTGGACTACGAGATGCCGGATACCGGCTGCTGCGGGATGGCCGGGCCGTTCGGATTCGACGCGGACCACTACGACGTCTCGATCGCGATCGGCGAACGGGCGCTCTTGCCGAAGGTGCGCGCGGCCGACGACCGGACGATCATCGTGGCCGACGGGTTCAGCTGTCGCGAGCAGATCGCGCAGACGACCGCGCGCCAGGCGCTGCATCCGGCCCAGGTCTTGAAGATGGCGATCGACGCGCGCGCCGGCGAGCCGGACGAGCCGTTCCCGGAGCGGCGCTATATGACCGACGTGAAGGCGGCTTCGGCGCAGGCGGCCCGCAACGGCATGTTCGGGCTGCTGGCGCTGGCCGGCGTCGGGATCGCGGCGGCGCTGGCGATCGGGGCGCGACGCCGATGAGCCGGACGCGCGTGGTGATCTTGGGCGGCGGATTCGCCGGCGTGGCGACCGCGCGCGCGCTCGACCGAGCCGGCCGCAAGCGGGTGGACGTGACGCTGGTGAATCGCGAGAACTTCACGCTGTTCACGCCGATGCTGCCCGAGGTCGCGGCCGGGTCGATCGAGGGACGCGACATCATGCGGCCGCTACGGGCGGCATTCGCGAACCGACCGTCGCTGCGGTTCGAACTGGGCGACGCGATCGGCGCCGATACCGGCCGGAAGACGGTGACGGTCCGGCATCCGATCACCCACGACGAGAAGTCGCTTGCATACGACGAACTAGTGCTGGCGCTGGGCTCGACCGCGTCGACCATGGGCGTGCCGGGGGTGGCGGAGTCCGCGCTGCCGTTCAAGACGATGGCGGACGCCGAGACCGTGCGCAGGCGCGTGCTCGGCGCGTTGGAGGCGGCGGCCGGGACGACCGATCTGCTCGAGCGCGATCGCCTGCTGCGGTTCGCGATCGCCGGCGGCAACTTCACCGGCGTCGAGCTGGCGGGCGAACTGCGCGCGTTTCTCTCCTCGATCCTGGCGTACTATCCCGGCATCGATCCGGAAGCGGTCGAGTTGGTGCTGGTGGAGTCGGGCGAGAGACTGCTCGGCCACTTGCCCGAGAAGTTCGGGAAGTATGCGGCCGCGGTCTTGAGCGGGCGCGGCATCTCGCTGCGTCTGCGCGAGGAAGTGGCGGCGGTCGACGACGGCGGGATCACGCTGCGCGGCGGCGAGCGGATCGCGAGCGCGACGGTGGTGTGGGCGGCCGGCGAGAGGCCGTCGCCGCTCGCCGAAGCGCTCGGGCTCAAGACCGACAAGCGCGGCGCGATCGAGACCGGGCCGGATTTCGCGGTGAGCCCGCACGTGTGGGCGCTGGGCGATTGCGCGGCGGTGCCGCGTCCGCACGGCGGCACGTACGCCCCGCTCGCGCAGAACGCGATCCGCGAGGGCGCACTGTTGGCACGCAACATCCTGGCGCGGATCGCGGGCAGGCCGACGCGGCCGTTTCGGTACCGCGAACTCGGACAGATGGCCTCGCTCGGAAACCGGACCGGCATGGCGGCGCTGCCCGGCGGACATATGCTCGACGGATTGCCGGCGTGGCTGCTGTGGCGCGCGT
>JANWKW010000032.1 GCA_025451135.1 Vulcanimicrobiia bacterium
CGAGCGGCAAGAAACAACCGGCCGCTTCGATCAGGTCCTCTTGGACGATCACCGCGCCGTCGTGCAGCGGCGAGCGCGGCTGGAAGATCGAGACCAGCAACTCGACCGAGACCAGCGCGTTGAGCAGCGTGCCGCTCTCGATGTACTCCTTGAGCCCGGTCTGCTGTTCGATCACGATCAGCGCGCCGATGCGGCTGCGCGAGAGCGCGAAGGCGACCTGGGCGATGGCCAGGATGCTGCGGTCCTCCGGGCGCCGCTCGGCATCGTCCTGCGCCATGCGGAACAATCCGCCCCGCCCGATCTGTTCGAGCGCGCGCCGCAGTTCGGGTTGGAAGACGATCGGCAGCGTGACCGCGGCGCCGACGACGATGATCTGGAGGATCGAGCCGAGCAGGTAGAGCCGCAGCAGGTTGGCGAGGCCGAGCAGCCCGATCAGCACCAGGACGCCGATGAGGATCTGCACGGCGCGCGTGCCGCGGATCAGCAGCAGCACGTAGTAGATGAGCACGCTCGTGGCGATCACGTCGAGCAGATCGGTCGGGCCGACCGAGAACACGAACGCTCTAATCGCGTCCATGCGGCGCTCCGAGGTAGGTCTCGAGGACGCGGTCCGGCACGATCCCCGGCGTCTGCAGGCCGTCGGCGGCCACGGCCGCGGTGACGCTCACCGGCAACGGCGCGAGCGAGCGGGTCAGTCGCCAGCCGGCGAACCGGCGCAGCTCCACGTCGAGGAGCGCCATCACCAGCGACGCGGGGCTGACGGCCGGATCCCACTCCAGGGCCAACTCGTCGCCGACGCGTTCGGCGCTCACGATGCCGGCCGGGCGGCCGGGCCCCGCGAGCGCTTCGAGCAGGGCCGGGAAGGCTTCGGGCGGACGCGGCGTAACAGCAACGGCGATGATCGCACCACCGTACGCCGTTCCCGTTCCGCCGAGCTCGATGGGCTCCGGCGTTTCGACCAAGGCGTACGTCCGGCCGGTGGAGGCGTCGTCGCACCACGCGATCGCCCCGCTCGCAGCGGCAATGCTCCGCTCGAGCGCCGCTCGTTCTGCGGCGACCGGCGCGGCATCGAAACGAATCGTGCGAGCGAATTTCACGTCGCCTGCTTCGTTATACGCGCGCACCCCGCACTCTTGCGCAGACCGGGCCGCTCGTTGAACGCTCCGGTCCATGCGCTGATCGTCTCGGTCGGGAAGAACGTCGCCTGGGTCGTCCTCGACGGCGAGACCGAGCCGCGCCTGGCCGCGCTTCGCCGGATGAGCGGAAAGCGTTCGATGCCCGTTCCGGGCGACGAAGCCACCGTGAAGATGCTCGAAGACGGGACGACGGTCGTCGAGCACTTGCTCCCCCGCCGGTTCGCGTTGACGCGTCGCAGCGTGGGCGGGCGCGAGAAGACGATGGCCGCCAACGTGGATACGCTCGTGACCGTCACGGCGCTGGCCTCGCCCCCGCCGCGCCTGGTCACCCTCGACCAGCTCCTCGCGTTCGCCGCCCTCGAGAACATCGCGGCGACGGTCGTCTTCACCAAGCCCGATCTGGCCGACGCGTCGCAGCGCGCCGGGCTGGAACGGACCTACGAGGCGATCGGCTACCCGGTGGTGACCATCGATCCGAAGCACGGCGACAATCTGGATGCGCTGCGGGCGGCGCTGGCCGGCAAGCACGCCCTGCTGTGCGGCAACTCCGGGGTCGGCAAGAGCTCGATCTTCCGGGTGCTCGGCGGCGAAGCCACCATCGGCGAGACCTCGCGCCACGGGCTCGGCCGGCAGACCACCACGACCGCCCGCCTCTACCGTATGGCCGACGGGTTTCTGATCGACAGCCCCGGCGTCAACGAGTTCGGTCTGGGGGCGATCGGACCGCGCGACCTGGCCCACGGTTTCGTCGAGATGCGGGAGCCGACGACCCGGTGCCGCTTCACCGACTGCACCCACCTGCGCGAGCCCGGCTGCGGCGTCCGCGAGGCGGTCGCCCGGGGTGCCATCGCGGCCTCGCGGTACGCCAGTTTCGAGCAGATCGCCCAGGAGGCGTAGCGACCTTTCTCGCACCTGCCGTCCTGCGACAGGCGGCCTGGACCGGGCAGGGGTTCTGTGCTACAATCCCCCGGTTGTTCTAACGCCCAAGGAGCTGGTTTCTTGCCCAACATCAAAGCCGCCGAGAAGTGGGTGCGGCAGACGCAAAAGCGCACCGTACGTAACCTCGATGCCAAGACGCGTCTCAAGACCCTGTACAAGAAGGCTGCCGTCGGCACCGCCGGCGCCGAGACCGTGAAAGACGTCGAGTCGCAGTTCGACAAGGCCGCGCAAAAGGGCACGATCCACCCGAATAAGGCCGCCCGCAAGAAGTCGCGCCTGGCCAAGGCCATCAAGGCCGCTGCCAATGCGCCCGCCAAGCCGGTGAAGTCGGCCAAAGCGAAGTCGGCCAAGAAGTCGACCTCGAAGAAGACCACGAAAAAGGCGTAGCCGCCGTAAGCGCGCCTCGTGGCTGAATCGACCGCCTTCGTCGCCGACGATCCCAAGGCGGTCTTCATCGCTACGATGGCGCGCGAACTCCATCAGGCCGGCGTCGCCACCGACGCGCTTGAGGAGACGCTCGTCGCGATCGCCGCCGCGATCGGACTGCAGATCCAGGTCTTCGCACTCCCCACCAACATCGCGATCGCCATCGGTTCGGTCTATCGCCAGCGGGTGGTGATGCTCCGGATGGATCCGGGACGCCCGAATCTGCGTCGCATCGCCCTGCTCAACACCATCTACGACGACATGCTGGCGGGCCGTATCGACTATGTCGAGGCGACCCGGCAACTGGTGCTGCTCGACGAGCATCCCGGCTATGCGCCTTGGCTGCAGATCCCGGGCCTGTTCGCGATCGCCGTCGGCGTCGCGCTGCTCCTGGGCGGCGGCGTGCGCGAGATGATCGTCTCGGGCACCATCGGCGCCGTCACCGGCGCGCTCTCCGCTTTCGGCGCGCGGTACGCCGTGATCGACCGGCTGTTCGAGGTCATCGCGGCGTTCGCCGGGACGCTGATCCTGGCGCTCTTCACGAAGCTGATCGGCCCGACCAATATCTACATCTCGATCGTCGCCGGCGTGGTCGTGCTGCTGCCGGGCTACTCGCTGACGCTCGCTTTGCACGAGCTCGCCAATCGCAACCTGGTCGCGGGCGTCGCGCGCTTGGGCAAAGTGCTCTCGACCCTGCTGGCGCTCGGGTGCGGCGCATTGCTCGGGTTCACGCTCCTCGGCCCGCAGTTGCTGCAGAGCAGCGACGTGCATCCGCACCCGGTCGGCGCGGCGTTCTGGCTCCTGGCGGTCGTGTTGCTGACGGTCGGCCTGTGGGTCGATCTCGACGCGCGCCCGCGCGAGTTCCCGTGGGTCTTCGCCGCGAGCTTCGTGGCGGTCGCGGCGACCAAGCTCTTCGGCATGCTGCCCGTGCACACGGCGGCGGCGTTCGCGTCCGCATTCGTGTGCGGGATCGTCGCCAACCTCGGCGCGCGCTTCCTGCGCATCCCCCAGCCGGTCATGCTCGTGCCGGCGCTGTTGGTGCTCGTCCCCGGCAGCCTGAGCTACGAGAGCATCCTGTTCGCCTTCCAGCAGAACATCGGCAGCGCGCTCCCGCTCGCCGCCAACGCGATCGTCAACGCGATCCTCTTGGTCGCCGGCCTGCTGCTCTCGCAGATGGTCTTCCCCTCGACGACCCTGCGGAACCAACGCGCCTCGTTCGGCCCGCGGTAGGGGCTTGACGCGTAACACATTCACGGATGAACAACTCGCCCACTTGCGCAGACTCGTGGCGCGATGCATCGATATCGAGGTCGATTAAGGGTCGACGTTAAGAGCGATCCGGACGGTCCGGTCGGCTCTCGCTAGCGGGAGGATGCGCTCGCGAATGGCTTCGCGTAGTGCGGGAGCCTTGGACGTCTTGAGCATCAGCCGGAACCGCCACTCGTCGTTGAGGCGAGCGATCGGGTAGGGCGCCGGACCGAGGATGTCGCACAGGCCGGTCTCCTCGAGGATGCGCGCATACTTCGCGGCGGCGTCGCTCGCGGCCACCTTGTCGCGGCCGATGACGCCGAGATAGATCAGCCGGGCTGAAGGCGGATAGTCCAGATCGCGCCGCTCGCGGAGTTCTTCCTCCGCGAAGCCCTCGAAGTCGTGGGTCGACGCGAACACGATCGCGGGGTGCGCCGGCGCGTAGGTCTGGACGATCGCTTCTCCGGGGCGCGCGCGTCCGCTGCGGCCGCAGACCTGCGTGATCAGATCGAACGTCCGCTCCGAGGCGCGGAAGTCGGCCACGTGCAGACCGATATCGGCCGCGACCACGCCGACCAGCGTCACCGTCGGATAGTCGAGGCCCTTAGCGACCATCTGCGTGCCGACCAGCACGTCGCCGCTCTCCTCGAACTCGCCGAGCAGCCGGGCGTGGTCGCCTACCCGGGTGGTGGTGTCCGAGTCCATCCGCACGACGCGCGCTTGCGGGAAGAGATGCGCGACCTCTTCGGCCACGCGCTCGGTGCCGACGCCGAACTCCTTGACCGACGCGTCTCCGCAGTTGGGGCAGAGCGACGGGATCGGCCGCTGGAGATCGCAGTAGTGGCAGCGCATCAGCCGCTCCGCGCGATGCACCGCGAGCGATACGCTGCAGCGCGTGCATTCCGGTACGTGGCCGCACGTGCGGCAGAGCAAGAATCCGCCGCTGCCGCGCCGGTTGACGAACAGCACGCTCTTCTCGCCGCGCTCGATGCGGTCGGCCAGCCCCTGCGTCAGCGCGCTGCCGAAGATGCGCTTGTTCCCGGCCGCGAACTCTTCGCCCATGTCGACGACCGTCACGCGCGGCATCGCCTGCCGTGTGGCGCGTTCGCGCAGGACGAGCAGCTCGATCGCGCCGTTCCGGGCCGCGGCCCAGCTCTCGAGCGAGGGCGTCGCGCTGCCCAGGATCGTCACGCCGCCGGCGGCCCGCATCCGCTCGCGCGCCACCGCGACCGCATGATAGCGCGGCACCGTATCCTGCTTGTAGGACGTCTCGTGCGCCTCGTCGACCACGATCAACCGCACGTCGGGGAGCGGCGCGAAGACGGCGCTGCGCGCGCCGACCACGACGTCGACCTCCCCGCGCGAACTGGCCTGCCAGGCGTCGAACCGCTCCCGCTCCGAGAGCGCCGAATGCAGCACCGCGACCCGCTCGCCGAAGGCGGCCTCGAAGCGCCGGGCCGTCTGCGGCGTGAGCGAGATCTCGGGGACCAGCACGATGGCGCGGCCGCCGGCCCGTACGACCCGCTTGATCGCCTCGAGATACACGAACGTCTTGCCGCTGCCGGTGACGCCGAACAGCAAGGCCTCGCGATGCTCGCGTGCGTCCAGCCAGCCCGCGATCCGGGTCAGCGCATCGGCTTGCTCGCCGGTCGCGACGAACTGCGCGGGCTCGTCGATGCGCGTGGCGCGCTCGCGTGCCGGCTCGACCTCGCGCTCGACCAGCGCCCCGGCCTTCACGGCCCGCGCGATGACGGCGTTGGTGAAGCCGGCCAGGAGCGCGTCGGCGCGCGGCGTGCCCGGCTGCTCGCGCACGAACGCGATCAGGGCCTCGACCTTCTTGCCTTTGATCGCCGCGTCGCCCGGGTAGAGGACGCGAATGGTATACGCGTGCGTCTTCGGGGCGACGAACCGGCGCACGCGCTCGTGATCGCCGCTGCGCGAGAGCGTCTGCACGTGGCGCAGCAAGGTCGCGCGATCGCCCGCGCGGCGCGCGTCGGGATGGCGCAGCAGCGACTCGAGCCCGAAACCGTCGGGCAGATCCTCCCAGATCGTGCGCAGCAGACGTTCCGGGACCGAGGGATAGCGCGCCGGGTTCGGGCGCGGGGCGCGCGCGAACGCGTCGACCATCCGCGGCACGGCCGCCGCCAGGACCACCGCGCCGAGCGCCTCGCCGAGCGTGCACAGATAGCGCTCGGCGACGAAGCGCGCGAGATGCAACCCGACCTCGTCGAAGGCCCGCGGCACGTCGCAGCGCTCGGCGATCGCGCGGATGCGCGGATGCTCGGGCTCGTCGCGGACCGGCGAGACGACGAACGCGACCACGTCGCGCGAGCCGAGCGGGACGCGCACGACGTCGCCGACGCGCACGTCCAGCTCGCCGGCCGCGTAGGTGAGCGGCAGATCGAATCGCGAGGAACGGATCGCCGCGAGGGCGTCGCAGACGCGCACTAGCGTGCCACGCGTCAGGCTACTTCGGCATCGGTCGGGGGCGCGGTCATGCGTTTGAGCACGGCGCGGACGTCGCGGTCGGGCACCTCGACGCCATACTCCACGTCGCCGATGGCGTTCGGGAGGACGAACCGCAGGCGCCCGTCGCGCTTCTTCTTGTCCGCCTGCATCGCGTCGAAGACCGGACCCGGATCGAGCGGCATCGTCATCGGCAGGCGCAGCAGCGCGAGCAGCGCCAGGACGCGCAGATGGTCGACGTCGGAGAACCGGCCGGCGCGCAAGGCGAGCAATCCGGCGGCGCGCAGGCCGAGCGAGACCGCCGCGCCGTGCGAGATGCGGAACGCGCTCGCGCGCTCGATCCCGTGCGCGAAGGTATGGCCGAGGTTGAGGAGTTCGCGCGCGCCCCGTTCGGTGCGGTCGTCGGCGACGATCATGGTCTTGACCTTGGCCGAGTCCGTGACCAACGCGTGCCAGGGCCATTTCGAGAACGGATGCGGCGCGAGCACCTCGAGCGATTCGAAGAAGTCGCCGCCCTCGATGACGCCGTGTTTGACGGTCTCGGCGAGCCCCTCGCGCACGTGACGGAACGGCAGCGTCTCGATCGCGTTGGTCGGGGCGAAGACCGCGAGCGGATCGCGGAAGACGCCGGCCAGATTCTTGCCGCTCGGCAGATCGACGCCGGTCTTGCCGCCGATCGCCGCATCCACCATCGCCACCAGCGACGTTGCCACGTGCACGTACGGCACGCCGCGCATGAACGTCGCCGCCGCGAAACCGAACAGGTCGCTTGCGACCCCGCCGCCGACGCCGACGACCGTAGTGCCGCGGTCGGCTCCCGCCGCGATCAGCCCGTCCAGGACGCGCTCGAGCGTCGCCAGGCTCTTGCGCTTCTCGCCCAAGGCGAACGGCAACAGCCCGACCCGCCCCGGGATGCCGCCGGTGAGCCGGCGCGCGAGCCGCTCGACGTCCGCCTGCGCGTCGCACAGCACGACGAAGCGGCGCACGTCGCGGTCTCCGAGAAACGCGCGCAGCTCCGCTCGGAGATCCGGACCGGTGACGATCGGATAGCCGAGGTCGCGGTTGATCTCGATCAGAATTCGATCTTCTTCTTGTGGATCCACTCGACGATCTGTTCGATGATCTGGGCGGTGCTCAGGGTATCGGCCTCGACCACCAGGTCGGCGTGTGCGTAGCGCGGCATCCGCTGGGCATAGAGCTCTTTGATCTTGTTGAGTGTCGGGGTCGGCCCGATCATCGGCCGCACGGTCGGGCTGCGTCGCAGCCGGCCCAAGATCTGCTCCGGCGCGACTTTGATGAAGACGCGATAGGTGCGCTTCTTGAGCAATTTGAGGGTGTCGTCGTTGGTGACCGCGCCGCCGCCCAGCGCCATGATGCCGGGAGCGCCCTCCTCGATCACGTGCTCGATGGCGTCACGTTCGTAGGCGCGAAACGCAGCCTCGCCCTGCGAGTAGAAGATGTCGCTGACCGGCCCGTGCGCCTCGACGATCAGGTCGTCGATGTCGTAGGCCGCGCACCCGAGCTTGCGGGCGAGCTTCTTCGCGATGGTGGACTTCCCGGCGGCCATGAATCCGACGAGCGCGATGTGCTTCTTCATGCTCCCTCTTTCGATGTCTCGAACAACGCGGACGCGGCCGCGTTCGCGCGGCGCAGATTGTCGAGCGTCTCTTCCATCGAGTCGCCGCCGACCTTCTCGAGGACCGGGGCGACCAGCGCCAAGCGCACCATCGCCTCGCCGACGATGGCGGCGGCCGGCACCACGCAGACGTCGGACCGGACGATCGAAGCCGGGGCGTCGACGCGGGCGTGCAGGTCGACCGACGGCAGCGCCTTCATCAACGTCGGGATCGGCTTGACCGAGATCCGCAACGTGATCGACTGGCCGTTGGACATGCCGCCCTCGATGCCGCCCGCGCGATTGGTGGTGCGGATCACGTCGCCACCGGCATACGCGAAGACGTCGTGGGCCGCGGAGCCCGGCTTGTCGGCCACGTCGGCGCCCAACCCGACCTCGACGGCCTTGACCGTCTGCATGCCCATCAGCGCGCCCGCCAAGATGCCGTCCAGCCGCGTGTCGGGCTGACGGTTGCTGCCGATGCCGACCGGCAGCCCGTCGACCCGGATGACGAACTGCCCGCCCAGCGTGTCGCCGGCCGCCTTGGCCGCGTCGATGGCCGCGATCATCTTCGCTTCGGTCGCCTTATCCGGGCAGCGGACGTCGCGGTTCTCGACGTCGTCCGGTGAGAACGACGCCAGGCCCGGCGCCTCGACCGGGCCGATCCGGTGGACGTAGGAGTGCGTCGTGATGCCGAGCGCTTCGAGGAATTGCTCGCAGATGGCCCCCAGGCAGACGCGCATCGCGGTCTCGCGGGCGCTCGCGCGCTCGAGGATGTTGCGCAGATCGCGCTGGCGATATTTCAGGGCACCGGCGTAGTCGGCGTGGCCCGGGCGCGGATTGGTCAGCGGATCGCCGCCGCCCGCGATCGGATCCATCAACGCCTTGACCTTCGGGGTGTCGTGGTCGCGGTTGCGCACGACCGCGCAGATCGGCGAGCCGAGCGTTTCGCTGCCGCGCACGCCGGCCAGGAACTCGACCTCGTCGCGTTCGAGCTTCATGCGCGCGCCGCGACCATAGCCGCCCTGGCGCCGCGCGAGCGTCCGGTTGATCCGCTCGATATCGAGCTTCAGGTGGGCGGGCAATCCGTCGAGGATGCCGACGAGGGCGGGACCGTGCGATTCACCGGCGGTCAGATAGCGAAACATCGAGGCTCGGGAGTTGGCGAAAACGGGCCGTCGGGCCTGTGACGCGTGCTGGCGTGGCCCCCTCTCTCGACGCTAACGGGTAGGGGTCGGCGTCGGCGTGACCGGGGGGCTAGGCGTGCTGTAGATGCCGCTCGGAAACGACTCACCGGGGAAGGCGAAGTTGAAAAGGTCATCGAGGCCGTCCATATCCGCCGCGTGCCCGTTCGGCGTGCCCACGATGCGTGGTAGGATGACGACATACAATTCGGTTCGATTCTCGCTTCCTGCCGAAGAGCCGAAAAGATGTTTCAGGAATGGGATGTGCTTGAACGGAGGGGCGTAGTCCTCGCTATTCGACGTCGTCCAATCCTGGAGCCCAGCGATGACGACCGCGTCTCCTTCCGGCACTTGCAGCGTGGTGAACGTCTCGCGCGTCGCCACCTCGGGGGCCCCCTGGGGCGTCTCGCCGACGAGCGTCCCGAAGGACGGATGAAGGTAGAGCGTGATCGGGATGTGCATGTTCGGCAAGCTCCCGTTCGGAGCAAAAGGAACCGCCGTCAGCTGGAGCCCGGTGGTAGCGGTTCCCGACGATCCCGCCAATGCGGTCGCTCCAGGCGCGGCGACGAAATTGACGAACGGGATGCTGTCCGTCGCGTTGAGTTGTGCCGTTCGTCCGCTCAGGACGCGGATCTTCGGAAACGCGATGCCGTAGCCGCTCCCCTCGCTCATCAAGAGGTTGAGCTGCACCAGGAGGCTCAGCGGCGATCGAAGGACTTTTCCGACGTTCTTCAGGACGCCGATCTGCGGCGCCGTCGTGCCGCTGGCGTTCGGGTAGAACTCCGACACCGTGGTCGTCACCGAGTTCGTGGGTAGCGAGAGTCCCACGTCCTTTGTCGAAGATGTGTCGAAGGCATAGATCCCGACATCGAGCTCGACTTCGGTCGGCGTCGCATCCATCGAACGAAGGACGTTCCAAGCCCTCTTCACGCCGGCGACGTCGCCGGAGATCACAATGACGTTCGACCCGGGATCCAGTCCCAGTTGTACTCCCGGGAAGCTCTTCACAACGGCCGCCCGAACGGCTTCGACCAGCGCCGCGGCGCTCGACGTCACGCTCCCACCGGCCATCGACGGAATGGCGTTCTTTAGGTCGTAGGTGGTCGCCTCAGGCTCGGGTGTAACGCCGGCCGCCATCGCAGCGACGGCTGCCTTCAGCACCGCTTGATCGGCATCCGAACCGCGTGCGATGATCAGGTGGAATTTATCAAGGGCCGCGATATGCGCGTGTGGAGCGATCGAATGCAACCGCCGCACGATCTGAGACGGCACGTTGGTCCCAGTCGCATACGCGTGCGTCGAAA
>JANWKW010000033.1 GCA_025451135.1 Vulcanimicrobiia bacterium
CGAGCTCGAGCGCGCCGGCGAGCGTCCCGTCGCGCGCGACGAAGACGTGGGTCGCGGCCGGATCCAGGCCGGCTTGGAGCGCGTCGATCGCGCCGCCGTCGACGCCGAGTTCGCGGAGATAGGCGGCGGTGCCGACCAGCACGTCGACGCCTGCGGCGCGCGCGCGCAGTCCGCGGCCGCGCTCGGCGACGACGTCGCGGGCGGGCGCGACGTCCAGGCCGTCGGCCTCCGCCGCGGCGACGATGGCGGCCGCGAGCGGGTGCGACGATCCACGTTCGACCGCGGCCGCGATCGCCAGGATGTCGGCGCGGCTCGCTCCCGCCGCGCCGCAGACGCGCAGCACGCGCGGCCTCCCTTGCGTGAGCGTCCCGGTCTTGTCGAAGACCGCCGTCGTCGCACGACCGAGCGCTTCGAGGGCGCCCGCGTCTTTGAACAGGATGCCGCGCTTGGCGCCCTCGCCGATGCCGACCATCACCGCCATCGGCGTCGCCAGTCCGAGCGCGCACGGACACGCCACCACGAGCACGGCGACGGCGGCGATCAGGCCGGCGCCCCATCCGTGCCCGGTCGCGAGCCAGCCCGCGAACGTCAGGATCGCGCACGCCAAGATGGCCGGCACGAAGATCGCGGCGACCCGATCGGCCAGCGCTTGGACCGGCGGCGTCGATCCTTGCGCCTCGCGGACGATGCGGACGATGCGCGCGAGCGAGGTGCCCGCGCCGACGGCGGTCGCGACGATCAGCAGCGACCCGTCCCCGTTGATCGTCCCGGCGCGCACGACCGAGCCGGGCGCGACGTCCTGCGGGATCGGCTCGCCCGTGAGGGCCGCGACGTCGACGGCGCTGCTGCCGTCGCGCACCAGGCCGTCGACCGGGATGCGTTCGCCGGGAGGCACCACGATCGCGTCGCCGGCGACGACCCGTTCGATGGAGACGACCGACTCGCTGCCGTCGCTCGCGCGAAGCCGGGCGGTCTGCGGGGCAAGGCCGATCAAACCGCGGATCGCCGCGTTGCTGCGGCCGCGCGCGAGCGTCTCGAGATATTTGCCGAGCGCGATCAGCGTGACGATCGCGGCCGCCGTCTCGTAGTAGGACGGCACCATCGCGACGGTGGCGTAGATCGAATACGCGAGCGCCGTCGTCGAGCCGAGCGAGATCAAGGTGTCCATATCGGCCGACCCGCGGCGCAGCTGCGCGAGGGCACCGCGGTGGAACGGATAGCCCGCGATACCCCACACGGGAAGGGTGAGGCCGAGCATCAGCCAGTCCTTGCCGTGGAAGTCGCGCACGAACATGCCGAGCACCAGGATCGGGACGAAGAAGACGATCGCGAGGAGCAAGAGCGCGCGCTTCGTCGCGATCTGGCGCTCGCGGTCCAGCGCGTCCGCATCGTCGTCCCGGGCCGGGCCGGCGGTATAGCCCGCGCGTTCGACCGCGGCGATCAGCGTCGCGGGGTCGAGACCGGCCTCATGTTCGACGGTGGCGCGCTCGGTCGCGAGATTGACGTCGGCCGCCGCCACCCCGGGAACGCGCCTCAGCCCGCGGGAGACGTGGCCGACGCACGAGGCACAGGTCATCCCGCCGATCGCGAGTTCGGTGCGGATCACAGCAGGTCGTAGCCCTCGTCTGCCAGCGCCGCGGCGATCGCTTCCCGGGAGACTCCGGCGTCGGCGTCGATGGTGGCGGTCCCGCCCGCGAGGTCCACGCGCGCGGCGCGGACGCCGGGCACGCCCGCAAGCGCGTCGGTCACGTGCCGCGCGCAGTTCTCGCAGGTCATTCCGCCGATGCGCAGCGTCGTCGTCGTCGTCTCGTCCATGCTCTCATGAAACCCGCCGGGCGGACGCCGGATGCAGGCGGCGGAGTTAGACGGCGTCTGCCGAAAAGGCGAGAGGTGAGCGCGGACGACGCCTTCTCGCCGAAGTTCCTCGCGGGCACGACCTTGACCGAGCGCGACGTCGCCGAGATCGAGGCGGTCCTGGCGCAGCGGGACGATTTGATCGAGCAGGTGCGGGCGAATCGCCCGGTCCCGACGATGGGCTACGTGCGGCAGACGGGCGCCGTCACCGGGCGCTTCGCCGACGGATGGTGCGGTCCGGAGCTGACCTTCAGCGTTAGCGCGGAACGCGCGGTGTCGGCGATCGAGGTGCGGTTCATCGCGCCCGACGGCCTCCCGGCCGGAACCCGCGCGACGCTCGATCTCGACGGCGTACCGATCGCGGAGACGGAGGCCGTCCCCGGCATGGTGACGTTTCGCGGCGAGGCGATGATCTTCGCCGGCACCATCGGCGCCGTCCGCCTCGCGGTCTCCGCGTCGGCGAATCAGGCGGCGCTCGGAATCAGCACCGACTCGCGCGACCTCGGCATCCTGCCGGAGTGCTTCACGTTCGAGGGCTGACCTCGAATCCCGGCGGCGGGCCGCCCCCCGGGCAGGGTGCGAGCCGAGTCCGGCGAACCTGGTCGGCGCCCCGTTGGGCCGACGTAGCTCAGTCGGTAGAGCAGCTGTTTCGTAAACAGCAGGTCGTCCGTTCGAATCGGATCGTCGGCTCCAGTTCCCAAAAGACCCGCCGCATAGACCGGCGGGTTTTTCGCACGCGCGGCCGGGCGCTCCCCCGCACAGCGGCGGGCGTCCCGGCTAGGTCGTCTGTTTCTCGGCGTACATCCTGCGGTCGGCGGACTCCATGAGGTCGTCGGCCGCTTTCCCGTCTGTCGGGAACATCGCGGTGCCGACGCTCGCACCGATCTTGAGCTTCGTGCCGTCGATCACGACCTGATCGCCGATCGACTTGCGGCACTGCGCGGCGATCTGTTCGAGCCGGGTCGTCGACGACAGTTCCGAGAGGAAGATCGCGAACTCGTCGCCGCCGATGCGCGCGACCAGATCGCTCGGACGCACGACCGCTTCGAGCCGCCGCGCGACGATCCGCAGGAGCTCGTCGCCGACGCGGTGTCCGTGACGGTCGTTGATCGGCTTGAAGCCGTCCAGATCGACGTAGAGCAGTCCGAAGCGCGACTCCGGCGTCGCATCGTCGAGCGCGCGCTGCAGGGTGTCGTAGAACGCCATCCGGTTGGCGATCCCGGTGAGCCCATCGGTCGCCGCGACCGCTTGCGCGCGTCGCCGCTCGCGCTCGAGGATCCGCATCTTGTCGACGATCGAGCAGGTGATGATGACGCAGAGCAGCGCCGTGCCGATCTCGACGCCGTTCTGGGCGAAGAACCAATTGCCCGACGGTAGGAACGCGTCGTAGTACAGGTTCGCGAGCACGCCGACGGTCGACGGCAGGAACGCGATCACGAAGAAGCGCGCCGGGCCGTATCCCTGCAGCCAGCGGACGATGCCGATGGCCGCGACCAGCAGCGATCCGCAGATCTCGATCGCGAAGAGCGGCAACGCGAGCGAACGGCCGATCGGGAGCGCGTATTGGAGGACGGCGACGCTCAGCTGCACGACGGTCACGGCGATCAGCACGCCGTCGAGCCGGCGCACGTGCGCGCGCGTCGACAAAAGCGAGCGTGCGAAGACCACGAACGACGCGAACCCGACCGAGTTCGCGACCAAGCCCCACAGGCGCGCGTCCGTCGTCACCGCCGGCCATAGATACTGGTCGCCGAGCCCGGTGGTGACGATCTCGTTGAAGATCAGCGAGAGCACGTAGACCGCGAAGTAGATCGAGCTCTGTTCGCGCAGCCCGAAGAACGCGAAGACGTTGAAGAACAGCACGGCCAGCAGCACGCCGATGAAGAGCCCTTGGATCAGGCGCGCGAGCGCGAGACCCGCCTCGAAGCCGATCCGATCGCGAAGCGCCGGCTCGAACGGCTGATCGCCGGCGTAGATCGCGTCCAGGACGATCGGCGTCGTCCGCGACGTCCCGGCCGGGATGGCGAATGCGGGAACGGCGTAGGGAAGGGCTCGTCGCGCGAGTGGGACGCCGGTGCCGGTCCGCGCCGGCGCGATCGCGCCCGCGACGGTCGCCGACTCGACCTTAGGGAGCACCAGGACCAGGTCGCCCGTCCCGGCCCCGACCTCGTCGAGCGTGAAGACGATGTGCGCATCGACGAGCCCGCTGCCGACGGCGTGCCGGGCGGTCTGGGCGTGGGTCGACAGCGAGACGGACTCGGCGCGCGCCGATACGGCGCCCGCCAGGAGCGCGAGGACGACGGCACACCCGATCCTAGCGAGTGCCCTCATCGGATGCGGGTTCTGGAAGGGCCGGGCGCACCCTTGCGGTAGGGGCCGGCTTTCCGAATAGCCTATGACCCGGGGATGAAACGCATCGCGCTCTCCGCCGCCGTGCTGCTGACCGCGGCCGGCCTCTCGCCGGTGGATCTCGGCTCCATCTCGTGGCGGGATATCGGACCGGCGGTGCTGGGCGGCCGGCTCGACGCGGTCGCGGGCGTCCCCGGCGACCCGCGCACGATCTACCTCGGACATTCGTCCGGCGGCCTCTACAAGTCGACCGACGGCGGGCTCACCTTCGAGGCCATCTTCAGCGCCGGGACGTCGACCGCGATCGGTGCCGTCGCCGTCGCGCCGAGCGATCCGCGGGTGGTCGTCGTCGGCACCGGCGAAGGCTTCCCGCGCAACACGGCCGCGATCGGCGACGGCGTGTTCGCCTCGAAGAACGCGGGCAAGACGTGGCGTTCGATCGGCCTGCGGCAGAGCGAGCACGTCGCGAAGATCGCGATCGATCCGCGCGACCCGCGCGTCATCCTGGTGGCGGCGCTCGGCCCGGAGTGGTCCCCGGGCGGCCAGCGCGGCATCTATCGCACGCAGGACGGCGGCGCGACCTGGACGCGCGTGCTCTACGTGAATCCGACCACCGGCGGCAGCGACGTGATCTTCGATCCGCGCGACCCGCGCGTCGTCTACGCGGGGACGTTCGATTTCCTCCGGCAGCCGTGGACGTTTCGCGGCGGCGGCCCCGGCAGCGGACTCTTCCGGTCCGCAGACAACGGACGGACGTGGACCCGGCTGACGGATCCGCGCCTGCACGACGGACTCCCCGGCGGGACCATCAACCGGGTCGGCGTCTCGCTCTCGTACGCTCATCCGAACGTCGTGTACGCGCTCGTGCCGACCAAGCACGGCATCCTCTACCGTTCGAACGACGCAGGCGCGCATTGGAGGCTCGTCAACGCGAGCCCGGACCTGGTCTTCCGGCCGTTCTACTTCTCGCAGGTCAGGGCCGATCCGAAGGATCCGGACCGCGTCTATCTGGCGTCCGGCGGCAACAGCGTCTCGACCGACGGCGGCAAGAAGTTCGTGCCGCTCGGCGGCGGCGGCGACAATCACGATCTGTGGATCGATCCGAAGGATCCGGACCGGATCCTCAATGGCAGCGATATGGGATTCGACCTCTCGGTCGATCGCGGCCGGACGTGGAGTCTGATCGACACCGTTCCGTTCGCGCAGGTCTATCGCGTCGGGTACGACCGCGCGACGCCCTATCACGTCATGGGCGGGATGCAGGACCACGAGGTGTGGTGGGGGCCGAACACGCTCTGGAACGACGACGGCGTCACCGGCGGCGCGTGGCGCAATATCTCGCAATGGGGGGACGGCCAGTACGCGCTCGCCGATCCGCTCCATCCCGACGTCGTCTACGAAGACACGCACTTCGGCGACATCGTGCGGCGGGATCTCGCGACCGGCGAGGCGCGCTTCATCTCGCCGCAGCCGTTGATCACCTTCGGAACGGGAGCGCGCGCGTATCCGTATCGCTTCAACTGGAGCGCGCCGATCGCGATCTCGCCGAACGATCCTGCGGCGGTCTATTTCGGCGGCGACGTGCTCTTCCGGACGACCGACCAGGGCGCGCATTGGCAGGCCGTCAGCCCGGATCTCTCGCAGCCGTGCGATCCGGCCAAGCTCGGCCCGAGCGGCGGCCCGCTGGTGCACGACAACACCAACGCCGAGACGTACTGCACCATCTACGCGATCTCGGAAGACGCCAAGGATGCGAAGACCCTGTGGGCCGGCACCGACAACGGCCACCTCGACCTCACGCGCGACGGCGGCGCGACCTGGAAGGACGTCGTCGCGAACGTGCCCGGGCTGCCGCCGCGATCGTGGGTCGCATCGATCCGTGCGTCGGAGACGACGCCCGGCACGGCCTACGTCGCGTTCGATCGACACCGCTTCGGCGATCGACGCCCGTACGCGTACGTCACGACCGACTACGGCGCGACCTGGCGGAACGTCTCAAGCGGACTGCCGTCGTACGTCTACGTCGTCCTCGAGGATCCGCGTCAGCCGGACCTGCTCTTCGCCGGGACCGAACGGGGCGTCTGGGCCTCCTTCGATCGCGGCGCCCATTGGACGAGCCTGCAGCTGGGCGAGCCACCGGTGCCCGTCTACGATCTGAAGATCCAACCCGATGCGAACGACCTGATCGCGGGCACGCACGGACGCGGGTTCGCCATCCTCGACGACCTGGCACCGCTCGAAGGGCTCGCGGCCGCGGCGCGCGCGCCGGCCGCGCTCTTCGCACCGGCGACCGCCTGGCGGTACGTCTCGCGTCCGGTCACCGAATACGGTCGCGGCGAGTTCGTCGCGCCGAACAAGCCGTACGGCGCGACCCTCACCTACTATCTCTCGCCGCAGGTCGCGTCGAAGAAGAAGGGCGCCACGGTGGACCTGCACATCCTCGATGCGGCCGGTAAGGTCGTGCGGACGCTGCGCGGACCGGCGAAGCGCGGCCTCGATCAAATCGTCTGGGATCTGCAGATGGGTCCGCCGGGCGGCCGTACCGCGGTCCAGGATGCGCGACCGTATTACGTCTTCTACTCGCTGCACATCGACGGTCCCG
>JANWKW010000034.1 GCA_025451135.1 Vulcanimicrobiia bacterium
GCATCGGTCACCAGGACCGCGTCGTCGGCGCCCATCGCGAGCGCCTTGCGCAATACTTCTTTGTTGCTCTCCGGCGCCATCGAGAAGACCGTCACGGTCGTATCGCCGCCCAGCTTCTCTTTCAATTGTAAGGCCGCTTCGACGGCGTACTCGTCGTACGGATTGAGCACCGTTTCGACGCCGGTACGGACCAGGCGTTTCGTGCTCGGATCGATACGCTTCTCGCCGTTCGGGTCGGGGACGAGTTTGACCGTGGCCACGATCTTCACGCGGAAAAGACCTCCAAAAACGCGACGAAACCCGGCGAGGTGCGCCGGGATAACCCGGGTTGATTGGGGCTACGCGGCCCGTGGACCTGCCGAAAACCTGATAAAACTATCAGGAGTCAGCGAGGTAGAGGGTCCAGGGCTTCTCCGGGTGATGGTCCGCCGGGAAGGAGTCCCCTGCGGCGAGATGTCGCCGGAAGCCGCACTCCGAGCATTCGTACTCACCGCCGAGGGTGACGGGTTCGCCCTGGGTACCGAAGACTTCAGCCATGATCTACTCCCGACCGAATGCGGCGCGGAGTTCGTCCTTGGCCCGCTCGAGGACGTGCTTCCGCTCTTCCGGCAGATTCTTGCCGGCACGATTCATGTAGAAGGTCAGCATCGACATCGCCGACCGATACGGGCTCGATTTGCGGCGGGAACTGTGCTCGGCCGAACGCTTCAACGACTGCGCGATGGCCTTCGGGTCGTCCAAGTCGAAGACGCCGCGCTGCAGGTCGAGCGCATTGCTGTGTTCGGTGACGTCCTGCGACCATCGTTTGGCGGTCATGTCTCAAGCCTTCCCGCCTCGCGCCGGATTTAATCCGGCCGCCCGGGGAACGATGGCACTGTGAACGACGAAGCGGCTGCTGCCGATGCTCGCGCGGCCGGCCTGCGCTACGTCGGCGACGATCTCCCCGGGATCGGCCGGATCAAGGCCGGCAAGGGATTCGCGTACGTCGGGCCGGACGGCAAGCGCGTGAGCGACCGTGCGACGCTCGACCGGATCCGGGCGCTCGCGATTCCGCCCGCCTACACCGACGTCTGGATCTCTCCCCTGGCCAACGGGCACATCCAGGCGACCGGTCGCGACGCCCGCGGCCGCAAGCAGTACCGTTACCATGCGAGATGGCGCGAAGTCCGCGACGAGACCAAATATGCGCGGACGATCGCGTTCGCGAAGGCGCTTCCGAAGATCCGCGAGCGGGTCGAACACGATCTTCGGCTTCCGGGCTTGCCGCGCGAAAAAGTGTTGGCCGCGGTGGTGCGACTGCTCGAGACGACCACTATCCGCATCGGTAATGAGGAATATGCCAAGGAGAACGGCTCCTACGGTCTCACCACGATGAAGAACGGCCACGTCCGGGTGCGAGGCGGGGAGATGCGGTTCTCGTTTCGCGGGAAGAGCAAGATCCGGCACGCGATCTCGCTGGAGGACCGGCGCCTGGCCAAGATCGTCCGCGGCTGCCAAGAGCTGCCCGGACAGCGACTGTTCCAATACGTCGGCGACGACGGGGAAGCGCACGCCGTCGAATCCAGCGACGTCAACGACTACATCCGGGCGATCTCGGGCGAAGACTTCTCGGCCAAGGATTTCCGGACGTGGGAAGGTACCGTCGCCTGCGCGTTGCTGCTGGTCGATCGTTCGCCGATCGAGAGCGAGGCCGAACGCAAACGTCAGGTCGCCGAAGCGATGAAGATCGTGGCGGCGCGACTGGGGAATACGCCGACCGTCTGCCGCAAATGCTACGTGCACCCAGTCATCGTCGACGCGTATCTCGAGAGCGGCACGCTCGGACCGTTCCGCGGCGGGCCGCTCAAGGACGGCCTCAGCGGCGAGGAGCGATCCGTGATCCGGCTCCTCGCCCGCCTGCGGCTAGCGGCCTAATGCGTACAGTCGGTCAGCGATAGCGTCGGGAAATTGGTCGTCGCGCTCGTATCGAACAGCCGCCGTAAACCGCTTTGTCCGAAGTATTGACTGGTGGTGTAGGCGACTCCGACGTCCACGGTCGCTCCCGCGCCGACTTTGAGCGTCTGCTTGGCGGCCTTGGCCGAGTCGGGAGCGCGCAGACCCCAGACGTGCAGCGTAAAGGTCAGCGGCTTCGCAGTCGCGTTGTGGATCGCGTTGATGTATTCCAGATAGCCGCCTCCAACGCGCTTCGCATAGAAGAACCCGTAGGTGAGGCTGCCCTTGCACGGCGCGGCTTGAGCGACCGTGGTACATCCGAGGCTGACGGCTATCGCCAAGGCGATGGCGATCGAGGGATATCGCATGGATTTCTTCTCCGTAGCTGACCAGGTCGCCCCGAGAGCGTGAGAACGCCCTTCGGTGAAGCGCCGGCCCCGGCCTACGGGCGCTCGGTCGCCCGTCCGCGCAGATACTGCGGCGGGCAGAACGCCTCGCCGCCGAGGGCGTCGGCCGCATCCCACGTCCAGCGCGGGTCGCGCAGAAAGCCGCGCGCGAGCGCGATCATGTCGGCGTCCCCGTGCACGAGGATCCGCTCGGCCTGATCGACCTTGGTGATGGCTCCGACCGAGATCGTCGGCACCCCGGTCGCGCGCTTGATCGCTGCCGAATAGGGCACTTGATAGCCCGACTTGGCTTCGATGTGCTGGTCCGGATGCAGACCGCCGCTCGAGACGTCGATGAAATCGCAACCGCGCGCTTTGAGCCGCTCCGCGAGCGCGAGCGAGCCGTCGAGGTCCCAGCCGCCGGCCACGTGATCGGTCGCCGAGACGCGCACGCCGAGCGGCTTGCCTTCGGGCCAGATGGCCCGGACCAGATCGAAGAGTTCGAGCGGGAGCCGCATCCGGTTTTCGAGCGAACCGCCGTACGCATCGGTTCGCGCGTTCGAGAGCGGCGAGAGGAACTGGTGTGCCAGATAGCCGTGCGCGAAGTGCAGTTCGATCAGGTCGATGCCGGCGCGGTCGGCGCGCCGCGCGGCCGAGACGAAATCATCGCGGACCTTCTGCAGCCCGGCATCGTCGAGCGCGCGCGGCACCAGCCAGTCGGGCTTGTACGCGATCGCCGAGGGCGCGACCGGTTCCCAGGCGCCGGGACCGCGGTCGGCGCCGTTGCCGACCCACGGGATCAAGGTCGAGGCCTTGCGGCCCGCGTGCGCGAGCTGAATGCCGACCGGCGAGCGCGCGAACTGCTTGAAGAAGCGCACGATCCGGGCAATGCCTTCCTCGTTGGCGTCGCTGTAGAGGCCGAGACAGCCGGTCGTGATGCGTCCTTCCGGACTGACGTGGGTCGCCTCGAAGAACGCGATGCCGGGGCCGGAGAGCGCGAACTGGCCGAGGTTGACGAGATGCCAATCGTTCGCGCTGCCGTCGATCGCCGAGTACTGGCACATCGGCGAGACCACCAGGCGGTTCTCGATGGTCAGCCCGCGCATCGCGAGCGGCCGGAAGAGGTGGGAAGTCTTAGTCGTCACGCACGCCGAGTTCGTCGAGGTGCTGCAACATCTCTTGCGGGTCCGCGTAGACCCGATAAGCGCCGGACTGGACAAGTTCTTGCTCGCCGTACCCGCCGGCCAGGATGCCGACGCCGAGGAAGTTCGCGCGGCGCGCGGCCAGCATGTCCCAGACGCTGTCGCCCACGACCATCGCCTGGGTCGCATCCACGCCGAGCTTCTCGGCGGCGCGTAAGAATAGGTCCGGGTCCGGCTTGGCGCGCTTGACCTGATCGCGCGTGATGATCGGGATGTCCGAGGGGATCTGCAGCATGTCGAGGGCCGGCTTGGCCGTCTCGAGCGCGCCGCTGGTGGCGATCGCCCATTTCACCTTCGAACGCGTCAGCTCTTGGAGCAGTTCGATCGCTCCGGGCAGCGGCTGTACTTGTGACAGCAGCCGAAGATATTCTTCCTTATGCCGTTGGGCCAGCCGCTCGGCCATCGCTTCGTCGACGTCGGCGACGCCGAGCTCGCGGGTGAGCGCGCGCATCAACAGGCCGCCGCTCATGCCGATGCGGCGATGGATCTTCCAGACCGAGAGATTGAAGCCGCAATCGCGCAGCGCCGTATGCCACGCCAGCACGTGCTGGTAGACGCTATCGACCAGCGTCCCATCGAGATCGAAGATAAATGCAGCCATAGGCCACGATTCCACGCATGCGCTCGATCTACCGCTGTGCGCACGGCTGCCGAGCGCTACGGCTTCGGCTTCTCTTCCTCGTCGACGGTATCGCCTTCGCCGTGGTGCATGTCTTTCTGATCGTCGCGGTTCGGGTCCATGTCGGTGTCGCCGTACACGCCCATGGCGCGTTCGAGGCGTTTCTCGCGTTCGAGATCGTCGTCTGTCGGGTTCATAGGCGTAGTATACCCGAAAGTCGAGGCCGGTAGCGCCCATGGCGGCGCCAAGCGGTTTTCACCCGCATGGAAAAGCACGATCCGGTTACCGGCCGGATCGCAAAGGTCCGCCTCGCGCCAGAGCCAGGGCTTGTCCTCAGGCCCGCTTCCAAACGCGAGTCCCGCCGCCTTGAGGCGCGCGACGACGACGTCCAGGTCGTCGCACTCGAAGTACAGCGTCGTGCCGCCGGGTGAGAGCGGACCCTGCTGAAGTGAAAGCGTACTATCCCCGTCCGGGCAGCGGAACCGGGCGTACCGCGGCCTCGAATCGACGACGGGGACGAGACCGAGCGCGGTATAGAAGCGCCAGCCGGCGTCGAGATCGGGCATGGTGACGGCGGCCTGGTTCATGCGCATGATTTGAAGTCTACTCGATTCGGGGTAAAAACGACGCATGAAGGTCACGTCGATCGCCTACACGGCCTACCCGGGCAAGGACGTCCCGAAGCTGCTCGCCTTTTATCGCGACGCGCTCGGCCTGAAGGTCGATCGGGCTCACCCGAGCGAGGAGGCGGCGGAGCTGGTCGAGTTCGATCTCGGCAACGATCACTGGTTCAGCCTGATGCCAGAGAAGATGTTCGGCAGACCGCCCGGATCGGGCGCCGGCGTCGTCTTCGAGGTCGACGATATCGAGGCCGCGCTAGCGGCCGTCCGGGACGGCGCCAGGAGCGCCGACGACAACGCGACGGACTATCCGACCTGCCGTACCGCGTCGTTCGAGGACCCCGAGGGCAATAAGGTCGGCCTCCACCAGAAAAAATGACGGCAGCGAGGGAACCCTCGCTTGCCCGCCAACGTTGCCGGGGAGACCTAGCTTTTGAGGAGGTTCCCGTGCTTCGTCGACTCTGTCTGAGCGTCGCGCTCGTCGCCTTCGCCGCGCCGCTCGCGGCCAACGCGCAATCGGTGATCCCCGATCACGTGAACATCCATAACGGCTTCATCGAAGTGCGAAATGAAGTCGTCCTCAAGAACGGCGCTACCTCCGGCGGGACCCCGCTGCTGCTGACATACGGCGGCGGTACCATCGAGCGCTCGCAGACCACGCCTGGGGGGACGACCTTCCTCAACGTCTGCTGCATCGCCGCCGGAAGTCTCTACAAAGTCCACTACGGCGGACGCGCGAACGTCGAAGCGACGGTGCGCCCGCAGTTGTGCAACGTACGGGGAATCCCGTTCGGATATGCGGTCGTGGTCTTCACGGGGTCCATCACCTACGACTCGAAGACGCACGGTTTCGACGTCCAGATCGAGCCGCACGTCCCACCCGTGAGCTGCCCCGTCGCACGCTGACCGCGCTTCTCACGCATGTTCGGAAGTTGTTGCGATGGTCTCCGTGCCGCGATCGAAGACGTCCCGGAGTCGTTCTTCCGGGTTGAGGACAGTATCGGCGTCTTTTTCCTCGCGGTCGGATACGCGCCAACGGAGAACGGTCCGGCGTTCTTCGATCAAGCGGTGCTCTTCTGCCCGTTTTGCGGGACACCACTACAAACAAGGGAAGAGATCGCGGCGAAAGCCGGCTAAAGCGCCGGTCCCTCGACTACGGCGCCACGCGCCTACGCTCGGGATGACAGAGGGCGAGCCCTCAACGACGGCTCGCCCTAGGCAGCATAGGATGGCCGGGGATCGAACCCGGAAGCCTTTCGGCAACGGATTTTAAGTCCGTCGTGTATACCAGTTCCACCACCATCCCGGGTGGGCTATTGCTGGTAGTGTTCGACGATGTCGGCCGGGCGCATGCTGGTGTCGTCGGGGTCCTGGCCGGCGTCGCGCCGGGCGCGGCGTTGGCGTAAGAGATCCCAGAAGCGGTCGAGCTGGACCTCGATCGTGGCGAGGCGGTCCGCGTCGGCTTGCAGCAGCACGGCCGTCTCCTCGCGGCCGCGCAGGTCGTGCTCCTCCTCGACGAGCGCGTTGATGTGGTCGAGGATCTCCTGGTCTTTCGGATCTTTCATGGTGCGTCTATTCCCCCAGATGGGCCAGCAAGAACCCCAATCCGCCGCCGAACATACGCAGCGAGTCGCGGTAGGCGAGCGTCATCTCGTGCGTCTCGTTCGGAAAGACCGCGGTCTGCACCTCGACGCCCTTGGCGCGCAGGCGCAGCGCCAGGTCCTCGCCCTGCGAGAACGGGACGTTGCGATCGTCGTCGCCTTGCGCGAGGAAGACCGGCGAGGTCCAACTCCCGATGGCGGCGGCCGGCGAGGCGTCGTAGGCGATCTTGCGCTCCGCGGGCGTGCCGACCGGGCGGCCGTAATCACTGTCCATGATGGTCGCCCAATTGTGGACGCCGGCCATGTCGAATCCGGCCTTGAAGATATCGGAATGGCGCGCTAGGCCGAGGGCGGTGAGGTAGCCGCCGTAGGAGAGCCCGTAGATGCCGACGCGCTTGGGATCGACGTCCGAACGCGAGAGCAGGTAGCGCGTGCCGCCCATCAGGTCGAGGTACTCGCTGCCGCCGCGCTCGCCTTTCTTCTTGGCCTCGCGGAAGTCGTGGCCGTACATGATCCCGCCGCGGTAGTTGATCGAGACGACCACGCAGCCGCGATTGGCGAGGTACTGGTTCGTCTCGTAGAGATTCGCGTAGGCCTCCATGTAGTGGAAGCCGGGCAGCATCTGGCGCTCCGAGCCGCCGTGCGTGAAGATCACGCCGCAATGCTTGGCCTTGCCGTCGTTCGGCACGAAGACCTGGCCGTGCAGCAGCAGACCGTCGGTCGAGCGGAACGTCACGAGCTGCGGACGGACGACGTCGTCGGCTGGGAACGAGCCCGAGTTCGGGCCGAGCGACGCAGTCGCACCGCCGGCCGAGCGCGTCATCACCGTCGGAACGGTCTTCCAACCCGCATCCACGTACGCGATACCGCCGCCGGCCAACGCCGCCGGGAACCATTGGTCGGACGTCCCGGCCGTCAGCTGCCGCGGCACGCCGTTCGCGCCGACGCTCCAGATGTGGCGCCGGTCGATATCGCCTTCGTTGGTCGCGTACACGATTCGCGTGCCGTCGACCGATTCGACCGCGCTCTCCGCCTCGAAGTTGCCGCGCATCAGCGGGCGCGCCGCCCCGCCCGACGCCGGGATGGCCCACAGCTGGCGCCAGCCGCTGCGCTCGGACGGGAACACGATGCTGTCGTCGGCGAGCCAGAAGAGCTGATCGTTGGCGTCGAGATTGTAGAAATCTTGACCCCGGCCGAGCGGCGCGCGATAGATCCGATGGGCGTCGCCGGTCGCGGCGTCGGCGACCCAGATCTCCCAGGGCGCTTCGCGGACGTCGACGTACGGGTCGGTCTCTTCGCGATCGCCGGGCAGCCGCAGGAAGGCGACGCGCTTGCCGTCGCGCGACCACGCCGGCGCATAGTCCTGCGCGAACGCGGGCGTCGCGTACACGTAGCTCTTGGCGGCGAAATCGTAGATGACGATGAAGCCGTGGTCGCCGCGACCGTTGGAGAACGCGAGCTTCGAGCCGTCCGGCGAGAAGCGTTCGTCGCCGATGCCGCCGCGGATCGAGAGCAGCTCGACCGGCTTGCCGAGCGATTTCAGCGTCGCGCCGTCCCAGGCCAGATCCACGCTCATCAAGCGTCCGTGCGACGCGTAGACCAGCCGGGAGCCGTCGGGCGAGAGGTACGGCGAGTTGCCGACCCCGACCGAGAGCGGCGCGCCGCCGTGCGTGTCGGCGACCCAGATCATCCGCTCCGGCGGGATCGGAAACGACCGCGGATTCGCGACCGCGCCCTCCCGGTTGTAGCCGCCGCCGCGCACGTACGTGAGCGCTCCCCCGTCGCGCGAGAACGCGAGCGCGCCGATCTCCTCGCCGTCGTCGGTATCGAAGGCGGTCACCCGCCCGACCTTGCCGTCGCGCGCGACGTAGACGTTGCGCAGACCGCGTTCGTGGGCGATGTAGGCGACGGTCGTACCGTCGGGCGACGCATCCACTTCGTCGATGTACGGCGCCGAGAGGACGGCATCGAGCGAGAAATGCGATGCGGGCGCCGTCGCGCCGAGCATCGTGAACGAAGCGATGAGTGCGAGAGTCACCCGGCGCAAGGACATGCGAGCCTCCTAGTCAGGACGTTACGAGGCCGCCTTCGCGCCGGATCAGGAGATATCCCATAAGCAGATCGGACGAGGTCGCGGTCGCGCGATCGAGGCCGGTCGCCTCGAAGACGGCGTCGAGCACGATCAGTCCGGCAGGCAAGATATCGGCACGCTGGGGGTTCATCCCGGGCAGCTCGCGGCGTCGTTCGAGCGTCATCGCGCACAGCCGCGCGAGCGTCGCGAGCACGTCCGCGCGCGCGATCGCGGCGGTCACGAACGGCGTCCGGTCGCCGCGCAGCAGCGAGGCCGCGGTGGTCGCGCTCCCGCCGACCAGCGCCAGACGTTCGATCGCGGGGAACTCGCGCATCGGCGCGAGCAGACCGCGCGCGATCTCTTTCGCGCGCGCTAGTACGGGCGCTTCGACCGCGCCGGTTTCGCCCGACAGCCCCGGGCAGGTCTCGGTCAACCGCACCGCGCCGATCTCGCACGACGCGACCCGCTCGGGAAACGTCCCGCTCCCGACCGCGTACTCGGTGCTCCCGCCGCCCGTGTCGACCACGCCGGTGTTTCTCGACGACGGCGGCAGTGCCGAGATCGCGCCGCGATAGGATGCGAGGCCCTCTTCGTCGCCGGTCAGCACGTGCAGCTGCGTGCCCAGGATCTTCTCGACCTTGGCCGCGAACGCGGCCCCGTTGTCCGCGCGGCGGACGGCGCTGGTCGCGATCGCGACGACGTCGCGGGTCCGGCCGCGCAGCGATCGCGCGTGGCTCTGCAC
>JANWKW010000035.1 GCA_025451135.1 Vulcanimicrobiia bacterium
ACGCCCGCGTCGTCTTGGTGGGCGACGGAACCCATTTCCACTGGGAACGTCACGACGACGCGCCCGCTCAATGTATGTAAGGTAAGGTGGAGATCTCGTGGTCGTTCATCTTATCGACGGGACCTACGAGATCTTCCGGCACTTCTACGGATTGCAGCGCCGGGGCGGCAGCGAGTGTCGCCGGTTCGGTGCGGCCATCGGCGTGCTCAACACCGTCCTGCGGATGTTCTCGGATGGCGCCACTCACGTAGGCGTCGCTACCGACCACGTCATCGAGTCGTTTCGGAACGATCTTTGGGACGGCTACAAGACGGGAGAAGGCATCGATCGCGCTCTTTTCGCGCAATTCGTGCCGCTCGAGGACGGGCTGCGCGCCATGGGCGTAGCCGTGTGGCCGATGATCGAACTCGAGGCGGATGATGCGCTCGCTTCGGCGGCCCGCATCGCGTCGAAGGACGATCGCGTCGAGAAGATCTGCATCTGGACGCCCGACAAGGATCTGGCCCAATGCGTGCGTGGCGAACGCGTCGTGCAGGTGGATCGGCGGACCAACGTCGTCCGGGACGCCAGCGGCGTACGAGCGAAGTTCGGCGTCGATCCGGAACTCATCCCGGACTATCTCGCGCTAGTCGGCGATGCTGCGGACGGCTATCCCGGCATCAAGGGCATCGGCGCAAAGGGCGCGGCGTCACTGCTCGCGCGCTATGGAGAGATCGAACGCTTCCCGGAAAACGTGTTGGGTGAGAGTCAGCGTCGCGCGCTCCTCTTCAAGCAGCTCGCGACGCTTCGAACCGACGCGCCGCTCTTCGAAAACGTCGACGAGCTGGAATGGCGCGGTCCGACCCCTGCGTTCGCCGGCGTCTGCGAGCGACTGGCGGCTCCGGATCTGCGGGAGAAGGCGAGCGCCGCCGCCGCCGCGTTACGTTCGGTTGCGGAGCGTCGCTAAGGCTGTTCGGAAGACGATCGTCGCCGCTATGACGATGGCGACCCAGAACGTCCAGGCGATCGCGGCTTGCCATCCCTGCGGATGGTAGACGGCCAACAGGATGGTGATGCCGACGATGCAGGCGGCCGCGATCATCGCCGCATTGGCCCGCTCGACCATGCGTTCCAGCCGGCGCAGGGTCGGTTCGAGCTCCTCGAAGCGCGCCCAAACGCGCAGGTTGCCGCGCTCGACGTCGGCCAGCACGCGGTCCGCGCGCCGCGGCAGATCGATGCTCAATTCGGCGACGTCCATCGCCGACATCTCCGCCCGATGGGCCAGGTCCTCGGGCGAAAACCGATGCGCTCCCACGCGCTGCGCGATCGGCGCCAGGAACTCGGTGAGGGTCTTTCCAGGCGTCGTCGCCATCACGATCTCTTCGCTGATGGCGATCGCTTTGAAGAGCATCGCGACGGTCGCCGGCGGCCGCAGGCCGTAGGCGCGGATGATCTCCAACATCTCCTCGAGCGCCGCGCTGATCTCCACACGCTCGAGCGATTCGCTCATATATCGGTCGAGCAGACGCGAGACCCGCTGCACCAGCGAACCGCGGTCGAGCGGCCGGATGGGCGGCGCCAGCCGGTACAGCTGGTCGACGAGACGGTCCGCATCGCGCCGTTCCATCGCCAGGAATAGCCCGCTGATCCCTCGGCGCATCTCCTCGGGCATACGCCCGACCATCCCGAAGTCGACGACGCCGATGGAGCCGTCCTTGCGGATCAAGATATTTCCGGGATGCGGGTCCGCGTGGAAGACCCCGTGGATCAACGCGGGTTCGAGGACGAACCGGGCGACCCGGCCCGAAGCGGCGTCGCCCCGCTTCGCCGTGAGCGGCGGCAGGTCGGTGATCTTATTGCCCTCGACGCGCGTCATCGTGAGCACGTGCGCGGTGGAATAGTCCCAGAAGACCGCCGGAACCTCGATCCCCTTGTCGGCCTCGAAGATCTTCGCGAACTGCTCGATGTTGCGGGCTTCGCGTCCGTAGTCCAGTTCGGCGCGCAGTTGGTCGGCGAATTCTTCGAGCATGCCCTCCGGGTCGTAGTCTTCGAGCCCGGGGAAATGTTTCTCGGATGAGGCCACCAGCTTGGCGAGGATCTCGAGATCCCGCTCGATCAGCCCGCGGATCTCCGGCTTGCGGACTTTGACGACCACTTCGGTGCCGTCGGCCAGCTCTGCGGCATGGACCTGGCCGATCGAAGCGCATGCCAACGGCACCGGGTCGAAGCGCGCGAAGATATGCGCGGGCGTATCGCCGAGTTCTTCTTCGATGATGCTCGCGATGATAGCCGTGTCGATCGGCGGAACGTCGTCCTGCAGCTTCGCCAGTTCTTCGCGCTAGTCGGGCGGCAACAGGTCCGCACGGGTGGAGAGCACCTGACCGAGCTTGATGAAGGTCGTCCCAAGCTCTTCGCAGGCCAGCCGCGCCTGCTCGGCCTGCGACTGGATGCGGTCCGCATCGTCCTGACGGGTCAGTCCCGCGCCGGCCGCGGCGAAGCCGTGCTTGGCCAGCACGGCGAGGATCTGCCGGGACCGCTCCGCACGGCTCGGCGTCTTGGGGGGGGCGATCGTTTCCATTGAGACCCACTTACCCAAAGGCAGACGAGCGCCCAACCGGGAGCGTCATGCGCCCGTCGTCAGTACCATGCGGAATCGCGCCTTGCCGTCCATCATCCGCTGGTATGCCTTGCTCGCTCGCTCGAGCGGCATCGTTTCGATCTCCGCCCGAACGCCCGTGAGGACGCTGAAGTTCATGGTCTCCTCGGAGTCGACACACGTTCCGGACGGCCACGCCTTGATCGAGTGCCGGCCGCCGATCATCCCCGCGGTCGGCACCGCGAGCGGGCGCATGGCCGCGCCCACGACCAGCATCTGTCCGTCGACCGCGAGCGCGCCGAACAGCGGTTCGATAGCTTCGGAAGCCGTCACGGTCGAAAGGACGACCTTGGCGCCCCCCAGTTCGGCGAGCCGGGCCGCGACGTCGTTCGACTGGCTGTCGATATAGGTCTTCGCGCCGAGCTTTAGGGCGTACGATTCCTTATCCTTACCTCGCGCGATCGCGACGGTATGGAACCCCATCTTCGCCGCGTACTGCACCGCCAGATGGCCGAGACCGCCGATGCCGAGCACGGCGACGACGTCGCCCGGGAGCGCCGGACTATGACGAAGCGAATTGAACGTGGTAACGCCGGCGCACATCAGCGGCGCCGCCTCCTCGAACGACAGCCCATCCGGGATGCGCGCGAGCGCCACGGCCGGAACGATCGCGTAGTCCGCATAGCCGCCGTCATAGGCCATGCCGGGGATCTGCAGGTTGCGGCACGTGATGAAATCGCCGCGACGGCAGCGATCGCAATGTCCGCAGTGCCCGCCGTGCCAGCCCACCCCGACGCGATCGCCGACGGTCCAGCCGATCACGCCTGGCCCCACCGCGTCGACCCTGCCGGCTATTTCGTGGCCCGGCGCTCGCGGATAGGCGATACCCGGCCAGACGTTCTGGATGGTGAGGGAATCGCTGTGACAGACGCCGCAGGCGTGGACGCGGATGCGCACCAGCCCGGTGCCCGGTTCTTCGACCGGGACGCTGGTGATCTCGAGCGCGTGCGTATCGGCGGAGGGGACGCGGATCGATCGAGCCGTTTTCGTGTTCATCACCCTCACGACGCTTCCAGAAGCGCGCTGGTTTCACACCGGGGGGCCCCATCGTCGCGCGCCGGAAAAGCCGCTGAAGAGGGTTCACGGCACGCCTCTCGGATACTGGCCCGCATGAAGTCTTCCCGCCTCGGCCTATTCATCGCTCTCGGCGCCGCCGTCGGGGTCGCCCTGAGCGCGAGCTCGCACCAGATCCCGGTCGGTCTCGCGCTCGGGACGGCGTTCGGCGTGGCGATCGGCGCGGTGGCCGAGCGCCGCCTCCGCTAGCGAAGCGCGCAGGATGACGATACGCCTAGCTTGGCTTCTCGCGCTCGCACTGCTGGCCGGTGCGCCCGCGGTCGCGGCGACCGACGCGCGCTGCGGAGCGCTGGTCGCCGGAGCGGGCAGCGGCGCGCACCTTTCGGTCAGTGCCTCGGGCCTGCGCTATCGCGTTCTCAAAGCGGGCACGAAGCGACTCGCGAACGGCAACGTCGCGATCGAGCACTACCTGGTGTGCTTCGCGAACGGATCGTTTCTCGATGCATCGGCGCCGGGGCAGACGCTCGCGTTCACGGTCGGCGGCAAGCAGGTCGTCCGCGGTTTCGAAGAAGCGACCCGGCTGATCGGCATCGGCGGCGAGATACAGGCGTATCTGCCGTATGCATTGGCCTACGGCGAAAAGGGCCGTCCGCCGGCGGTGCCGCCGCGATCCGACCTGCTCTTCGATATCCGGCTCGCGGGTATCGACGATGCCGCGCTCTCGACGACGCTGCAGCACGCCTACGACGCCGGCGGCATCCCGTCGATGAAGCGTACGTACGCGCGCGCGGCCGCGACCGGGTTCAAAGGGCTGTATGCAGCCGAAGACGATCTCGTCGGGCTGGCCTATCGTTTCCTGAAGAAAGGCCGGGCGGATGCGGCCGTCGCCGCGCTCGAACTCAACGTCGCGCGTTTCCCGCATTCGTGGAACGAATACGACAGCCTGGGCGACGCCTATCGCGCGGCCGGCAACGCGGCGCTTGCAGATGCGAACTATCGCCGGGCGCTGCAGATGAACCCCAAGGACCAAAACGCCGCGTCGTTCGTCACGCCGCCGGCCGCGGTGATTCCGCTCTGGCCCGGCGTCGCGCCGGGGACCGAGAACTGGACGCAGCACGAAGTGACCTATCCGAAGACCCCGGTCGGCGAGGTCGTCATGAACGTCGTCTCGCCCACGCTGACCGCGTATCTGCCGGCGCCGGCGATGGCGACCGGGGCCGGCGTCATCATCGCGCCGGGCGGCTACTGCGTGGCGCTGGCGCTCGGAGCGGAGGCCAACGACGTCGCGGCGATCCTGCAGCGCCGCGGCATCGCCGCGTTCGTCTTGAAGTATCGCATCCCCGAGAAGAAGGGTGAGGGGATCCCGAAAGATCTCGACATGGACGTCGCCTGCAAGTACGGGATCGCCGACGGCATCCAAGCCGTCAAAGTGGTCCGCCAACGCGCGGCGGCCTGGGGCATCAAGCCCGGTAGGGTCGGCTTCATGGGCTTCTCGGCCGGCGGGATGATCGCGAGCGGCGCGCTGCTGCAGCCCGACGCGGCGGCGCGCCCGGACTTCGCGGCGCTGCTCTACGGCGCGTCGTTCGGTGCGATGCCGGTCATCCCGGCGAAGCTGCCGCCGATCTTCATGGCGTGGGCGCAGGACGATCCGATCGCCGGCGACGCGGTCGCGAAATTCTACGACGCGTTGCGCGCGGCCGGCGACAAGCCCGAAGCGCACATCTTCAGCGCGGGCGGCCACGGGTTCGGCGTCAAGGTCCAGCACACCACGAGCGATCGCTGGATCGACGAGTTCTTCGCCTGGCTCGACGCGAACGGTTTCACGAAGCGATAGCCGCCCCCGGCAGGGAGCCCGCATGGCGCGGCATACACTAGCGGCATGAAGAACGTGCTCGTTTTGGCGCTCGCGCTGGGTCTTATCGCCGCGGCCCCCGCGGCGCGTCGGCCGGTCGCCGTCGTCCACCACCCGACCGGCTGCAACGCCGGCGCTCAGGCTGCGTTCGACCGGGGACTGCTCGACTACTACGCCTACAACCCCGATGCGGCCGAGCACGCGTTCTACACGGCCGTCGATCTGGACCCGCATTGTGCGATGGCATGGTGGGGCGTCGCCCAGAGCAACGCGCCGAACCTCAACGTCCCCGCGACCGACGACCGCGACGGTCAGGCGCGGCAGGCGATCGGAACGGCGAAGAACCTCGAGCGCTACGCGACGCCGGAAGACGCGGCCTTGAGCGACGCCGCCTCCGCGCTCTTCGCCGTCGACCTCAAGGCCGATCACGGGCCGCAACTCGTCGCCTATCGCGACGCGCTCAAAGCGATCGCCGACGCGCATCCCGACGATCCGGACGCCGCCGCCCTCTATTCCGAAGCCGGCCTCTACGCGTTCGTCGGCGGGTCCTGGCCGCAGCAGGACCTGATGACCGACGCGCAGCGCGCCGCGTTCCGGACGCAGGGCGCCGCATTGCTCCCGTATTTCGAGTCCAGCATCGCGAAGTTCCCCAAGCACGTCGGATTGCTGCACTACTTCATCCACGCCGCCCAGTTCGCCGACGACTCCAAAGACGCGGTCGCGGCGGCCGTGCAGCTGGGCGCCTTCGCGCTGCCGCCCGATGCGTCGCACCTCACCCACATGCCGGGGCACACGTTCTTCGACGTCGGGATGTATCCCGAGGCGCTCGACGTCGGTACGCGTTCGGTCGCGATGGATGCGGCCGACGTCGCCTGCTGTCACCCGGGCTACTACAGTTCGACGCGCTACTACCACGGCCACAACGTCGACTTCGTGCTCTATGCGATGACCCAGACCGGCCGCCTCGACGATGCGATCGCGATGGCTCGCGGGTTCGACCGCCACGGATTTCTCGTGCGCCAGTTGGTCGCCGCGGGACGTTGGAACGACGCCGTCGCGCTCCCGAAGAACGCGGCCGAGGGGGCGACCGGCGATTATGCGCGCGCGATCGCGTACGCGCGTCTCGGCGATGCCGCCGCCGCTCGCGCCGCGATCGCCGGATTGCCGTCCATGAAGAGCCCCGGCTATGCGGCCATCTTCGACGCGATGCGCCGGACGGTCGCGGGCGAGATCGCGGTCGCGGCGCACGACGACGCGGGCGCGCTGCCGCTGCTCCAGTCGGCAGCGGCATCGCTTGCCACCGGGCTGAAGATCCAGCCGGCCGAGATCCCACCGCTCTACTTCTATTCGCCGAACCTCGCGCTCGCGCGCGCGGCCGCGCGGCTCGGCAAGAACGACGTCGCGCGAGCGGCCCTGCACGCCGAACTCGCGGCCCGTCCGAAGTCCCCGGCGGCGCTCCACATGCTCGCGAAGCTCGGCTCGCCGTAGACGCCCCGATGGACTCGGCGCTCGACGACCGCGTCCCGATCCCGTTGACCGAACGGCTGCCCTGGCCCGGCAGCCGCGAAGCCGGACCGCTCGCGCACGACGCCGAGGTCCACCTGACGGCATGGTTGCGGCCCCGCGCCGGTGGCGGACTCGACGCTGCCCGGGCGATCGCACTCGGGCTGACGCCGCCGTCGCAGCGGACGTACGCCGATCGCGACACGATCGCGCGCGAGACGGATGCCGATCCGGCGGACGTCGAACTGCTGCGGGCCTATTGCCGCGACTCCGGTCTGCGCGTCGTCGCGACGCATTGGCGTTCGGTCGTCATCGCCGGTCCGGTCGAAGCGCTGGTGCGCGCGTTCGGCGCGACCGTCGCGATCCACGAAGACGCTGCCGGCCGCCGGTTCCGGCATCGTTCGGAGGCGCTCCACGTCCCGGCCGCGCTGATGCCGGTCGTGCGCGGCGTCTTCGGTCTGCACCAATGGCCGCGTTCGCGCCGGCTCGGCGCGCTCGCGCGTCATTCGGAGCCGCTGCGCGCGAGCGACGTCGCGGCGCGGTATCGCTTCCCCGACGCCGACGGTCGCGGCCAGACGATCGGCGTGGTGCAGCTCGACGGCACGTTCGCCCCCGACGATTTCGCGGCGTGCATGACCGCCCAGGGCATCTCGCGAGCGCTCCCCGTGCGCAAGTCCGTCGACGATACCGGCGTCGCGCACGAACACGCCACCGCCAAGGATCTGGAAGCGGCGCTCGACGTCCAGATCGTCGGCGCGCTCGCGCCCGGCGCGACGATCGTCTCGTACGAAGCGCCCGATACCGAACGCGGATTCCTCGATGCGATCCGGGTCGCGCTCTTCGACGACGACCCCGCGCTCACGGTCCTGTCGATCAGCTACGGCTGGCCGGAGCAGCTCTGGACCCCGGTCGCGCTAAACGTGCTCGAGGATCTGTTCGCGCTGGCCGCGCTGATCGGCGTGAGCGTGTTCTGCTCGTCCGGCGACAACGGTGCCGAACTCGACGAACAAGGCAGACCGCACGTGGTGGCGCCGGCGTCGAGCCCGTTCGCGCTCGCCTGCGGAGCCACGACGATCGCCGATCCGGGCGACGCGAGCGAGACCGCCTGGGAGAAGACCGGCGGCGGATTCAGCGAGCGCTTCGACGTCCCGGAGTGGCAAGACGTCGCGCGACCGCTCGCGCAGCGGTACGGCGCGGCCGCCGGGCGCGGCGTGCCCGACGTCGCCGCCCAGCAACATCCGGGCTATTACGTGGTCGTCGACGGCGTCGAACTCGCGATGGGCGGGACCAGCGCGGTCGCGCCGATGATGGCCGCGCTGACCGCCAGGATCGGTCAACGCCTCGGTGCTCGACCCGGGTTCTTCGCGCCGCTCCTCTACGCGCGGCGGCGCGAAGATCTGTTCGGCGCGGTCCTCGACGGCGGAAACGGCACGTACGAAGCCGGCGCGGACTGGAGTCCGTGCACGGGGCTGGGCGTTCCGAACGGGGTCGCGATCGAAGCGGCGCTGCGCGCCGGATCGTAGGCGTCGCTAGTTCATGCACTCCAGGGCGTCGTCGCGGAACTGCTGGTGCGCCGCTTTGTAGGTGTCGACGGCCGTTTGGAGTTGGGCTTTGGATGCGCCCGGGATCGCCGCCAGCCGCTGGTGCAGATCGTCGATGGACTGGGCGTGCGCGTCGATGTGGTCTGCGGCTTGCGCTTGCGAAGAACTGTCCACGATACTCGTTCCTCCTAGGCGGCTCCGGCCGCCCGCTTCTGTGGGATACGTTGGCTTATCGCCGCCAACTCCAGGACCTGCAGTTCGCTGAGACGCGCGCCGGCGCGCAGGCGCTCCCCGAGTTCCGCTTCGTCGTACGCCCGCGCGAGCGCGCGCATCAGGCGTTCGTAGCCGTACTGCTCGGTCTTCTGGCGGCTTCCGCCGTCGACGTACCGCGCGTCGGTGAACCCGACGATGGCGCAGGCCCGCTCGTGATCGCCGACCAGTCCGCCGAGCACGGCGTGATGCTCCAAGGCGTTCATCATCCAGCGCGCGCCCGAGGCCTTGAGCAGACGCAGGGCGTCGGCGAGGCAGTCGCGCGCCTCTTCGAAGTCGTCGACCGCCATCGCGTAGGCGGCCAGGTTGCAGAGCGCGAGCGCCAGCGGCGCCGTGTTGAGATGGGCGAACGTCTCGCGCGCCTTCCGCGCGATCGCCTGGGCGGCCGCGAAGTTGCCGGCCGCGAATTCGAGCTCGCCGAGGTTGAGGAGCGCGCTCCCGTGCCATTCGCTGCCGACGCGCTCGCGCGCGGCGACCGCGGTGAAACGCCGGCGCGCCAGATCGAGGTCGCCGCGTTGGAGATCGGTCACCGCCCAGTTGCGCAGGACGGCGTTGGTGGTGAGCGCCGAGAGCGCGTCCGGCGAGCCGTACGCCTCTGCGAACATCGCGTCGGCCTCGTCGAACCGGTTGGCGTCGCGATAGATGGCGCCGAGATGCGCGAGGCCGCGCGCGATCTCGTTCGGATCGGCGGTCTCGCGTGCCGCGACCAACCCGCGCGTCGCGGTCGCCTCGCGCAGTGCGAGCGGCCGGCCGACCAGCCATTCGAGGTGCGTGCGATGGCGGAGCACGCGCGCTTTCGTCAACCCGTCCCCGGGCGCATCGAGCAGGTCGTGGGCGGCGTCGAACCAGCGGATCGCTTCGTGCGGCGTCGTCAGCAACTCGGGCAATTCGATGCCCGCCAGCAGGCGCAGGCCGACGGCCCGGTCGTTGCTGCGGAAGATCGACCAATCCAACGCACCGCGCAGGTTGTCGATCTCGGGCGCGAGCCGCTCGCGCCACTGCACGTCTTCGAGCGACTCGGCCAGCGGCACCAGGTCGTGCACGAGATCGGCATAGTAGCGCGCGTGCTTGGCGGCGACCGCGTGCGTCTCGCCGGCCTCGTCCAGACGCTCGCGGCTGTATTCGCGGATCGAGTGGAGCATGCGGTAGCGCGGATCCGCGGCGCTCGGATCGACGACCACGAGCGATTTGGCGACCAGCGCCGAGAGCAGCTCGAGCACGCGCCACGCGTCGAGTTCGGCATCCGCGCAGGCGGCTTGGGCGGCGTCGAGCGTCCAGCCGCCGGCGAAGATCGAGAGCCGGCGGAAGACGGCCCGCTCGGCCGCGTCGAGCAGATCGAAGCTCCAGTCGATCAGCGCGTGCAGGGTCTGCTGGCGCGGCATCCGTCCGGTCCCGGTCTGCGCCAGCAGACGGAACCGCTCGTCGAGCTTTCCCGAGAGCTGACGCGGGCTCAGCACGACGGTCTTGGATGCGGCCAGCTCTATCGCCAGCGGAATGCCGTCGAGCTGGCGACAGATCTCGGCCACGACGCCCACGTTCTGGTCGGTGAGCGCGAAGCGTTTGTCGACCGATGCCGCCCGTTCGACGAAGAGCGCGATCGCGGCGCTGCGCATCCCCGCGGCGGCGCTCAGCTCGGCGGTGCCGCTCTCGGGAACCTCTAGGGAGGGCAGACGATACGCCTGTTCGCCGGCGATGTCGAGCGCCTGACGGCTCGACGCCAGCACCTTGATGCCGGGGCACCCCGCCAGGATCGCGGCGATGATGTGGCCGCTCGGTTCGACCAGATGCTCGCAGTTGTCGAACACGAGCAGCGCGTGTTTGTTCTTGAGCGCCCCGATCAGGTTATCGAGCGGCTCGCCGGTCGCGGGGAGCTTGAGGCCGACCGCCTGCGCGATCGTCGACGGGATGTAGTCTCCGCTCGCGAGCGGAGCCAGTTCGACCAGCCACGTGCCGTCGACGAAGCCGGCCGCCGCATTCGCCGCGACCTGCAGCGAGGTGCGTGTCTTCCCGACGCCGCCCGAGCCGACCAGCGTCACGAGGGCGTGGCGGTCGAGCAGGTCGCGGATCTCCACGATCTCGGCATCGCGTCCGACGAACGAGGTCACCGCGCGCGGCAGGTTGTTGCGCGGGGCCGTGGCGCCTTGCGACCGCAGCCGCGGATCGAGCGCCGCCATCGCCATGCCGGCGGCCTCGGCCAGCCCCGCCAACGCGTGCCGGTCTTCGGGCTCGAACTCGGCGTGCTTCGTGGCCAGCGCGAGGAATCCGATCAGATCGCCGCCGGCCATCATCGGGAATGCGATCCGACCGGGAGCCGGCGAGCCGAGCGCGTGCGGATCGGCCGGCGCCGCCGTGGAGCGCAGCCGGATCGCGAGCGGATCGTCGGCTTCGACACTTGCGAGCGGCACGTCGTAGGACGACGCCTCGGCGGTATACGTCCCGCGACGCAGGAGGTAGATCGCGCTGGCGGTCGCGCCCATGTGGTGGTCGACCGCCTCCACGACGCGACGCAACACCTGCTGCGGATCGTTGAACGAAGTCAGTTCCTTGCGCAGCCGGGCGACGGCTTCGCGCGCCTCGCGGCGGCGCTTGGTGAAGGCCGCTTCCACGGCCGCTTCGACCCGCTGGTGCAGCGGCCGGAACGCCAGCGTCGCGATCAGCACGATCGCGATCTCGATGGTCGTGCTCGCCAACCGCGAGCGATCCGCGACGTATTTCTCCGCCCACCACTCGCCCAAGGCGAAGAGCAGCACGACGACGGTGGTAACCGCGCCGTACGCATACGCGCGCAGGCGCCGGCTCGTACCGATAGCGCTCACGTCGTCTCCTGAGGGAAAGCTCCCCCGGATGCGTAACCATCGATCATATGCACTCCGACAAGACGGACATCGATGCCGCCGCGAGATCGTTCTTCGACGCCTTCACCAACGGTGGGGGCGCACCCTCGAACATCGACCGCCTCTACCGCCTGTTCCTCCCGGAATGCATCATCGTGGGCGTCGCGGCCGGCACCGCCAAGGTCTACGATCTGGCGGGCTTCGTCGAGCCCCGCCGGACGATCTTGAGCGACGGTACGCTGACCGGGTTCCGCGAGGAAGAGCTCTCCGAGCACACCACCGTCGCCGGCAGCATCGCGCAGCGGACGAGCCGCTACGGCAAATCGTGGACGGCCGGCGGCCGATCGCATACCGGCTCGGGCGTGAAGTCGTTGCAGTTCGTCCGAATGCCCGACGGTTGGCGGATCGCCGCACTGCTCTGGGAGGACGACGCATGAAGCCGCTCAGCACGACCGAGTTCGAGCAGGTCGTCGACGAAGCGCTGGACTCTCTGCCGAGGCGGTTCGCCGATCTCGTCCATAACGTCGCGATCTCGGTCGAAGAAGAACCGACCGAGGAGGACCTGGCGCTCGACGACGGACACGGCGGCGACCACGACGACGACGTCGACGAAGACGGCGAGCCGTACGAACTGCTCGGGATCTACCGCGGCGTGGCGTTGACCGATCGCGCATACGGCGAACCGCCGATGCTGCCCGACGAGATCGCCGTCTTCCGCGGCCCGATCAATCGCTTCGCGCGCTCGCGTCGAGAAGCGGTCGACGAGATCCGCGAGACGGTCATCCACGAACTCGGCCATTACTTCGGCCTCGACGAGCACGAACTGCCGTAGGCGTGCGACTCAAGCGCGTCACCGCCGCGAACTGGCTGGAAGCCGACGCGTCCGGCGGAGCGATGGTCGACGGCGCCGGGTTGATCGCGTCGGTCGAAGGCGCGGTCCGCTTCGGCCGGGACGTCCCGCCGGACGTGTGCCGGGCGTTCTGGTCGGCCGCCGGTGCGATCGGCTACGCGCAGTTCTATGCGCCCGTCCTGACGCTGGCCTCGCAGCAGGTCTTGCGCGTCGCGGATTTCGCCTTAGAGCAGTTCTGCATACAGAAGAAGAGCGTAGTCGATCGCGAGCCGTTCTTCGCGCGCCTCAAGCGTCTGCGGACGGCCGATCTGATCGGCCCGCAGCAGTACAACCGCTGGGACGGCCTGCGCAGCCTACGCAACGCCGCGACGCATCCGCGCTTCGTCGAACAGCTGAGCCCGGCGATGGCGCTCGAGCTCATCACGACCGTCGCCGCCGCGATCAACGCCTTGCCGTGGACCTATCGCCCGAGCGCGTCCAACAGCGGGCGGATCGCCTCGCCGTAGGCATCCGCCGTCTTGAGCGACGTGCGGTAGATCGGCCGCCGGACCTGGGCGACGCTGGCGGTCTTGACCGGGCGTTCGGTCTTGTAGAACTCGAGGCAGCGGTCGTCCCAGGGCAGGCCGCAGTACGCGACGATGCGCCGGGCCTGCGTCTCGAGATCGTCGACAACGTCTTCGTAGTCCACTTCGAGCATCGCGCCCGGCGGCAGCGCGGTGCGCCAGTGCTCCATGAGCCGAAGATAGCCGCGGCAGTACCGGCCGAGCTCGCCCAGATCGCACGTCCACGCGAGCCCGCCCGCTGCGAACGAGTTCGAGAAGCACGAGAGGCACGTCTCGACCGGGTCGCGCCGCGCGTGGATCATCCGGGCGTTCGGAAGCGCGAGATGGATCAGGCCCGCGAACCGGAAGTTCGCCGGCATCTTGTCGGTGACCCGAAGGGCCGACGGCGGTGCGATCTTCGCGATCTCGGCCACATAGCGTTCGCCCAGGGCGCGGAGCGACGTCCCGCCGGGCCCGAGCATCTCGGCGGTGATGTCGTCGAAGATCGTGCGTTCGCCGGCCGCGAAGACCGCCGGATGACTCGCGAGGATCTGCTCGATCAGCGTCGTCCCCGATCGCGGCATGCCGAAGATGAAGATGGGCCGGTCCGAGGCGCACCCGGTCGCCCGTCGCTCGGCAAGGTAGGCCGAGCTGAACGTCGCGGCGATCTGCTCGAAGGCCCGAAGGGTCGCGGTCTCATCGTAGTCGCCGGCCGCGCGTGCCGCCGCATTGGCCACCCGGAAGTGATCGAAACCCCTGGCATGCTCGCCGCGCCCGATGGCGAGCCTGCCGAGGGCGAAGTTGATCTCGGCCGTCTCGGGGCCCGGCGCGGCCCCGGCCAGGGCCGCAAGCGTGGCGACGTGGGCATCGGAAAGGGCCTCGGGTGCGATCTCCGCTAGGAGCCGGTAGGGCTCCCCGCGTCCCGGCTCGGCAGCGATGGCTAGGACCAGCGCCGGAACGGCGTCGGCGATCCGGCCTTCTTCGAGAAACCTCTTTCCCTGCTGGCCCCAGTTCTCCGGGGCCGGAACGTCCGGTGGCGCCATCGGTAGTAATAGTCGGCAGTAATGGGCGGCCCGAAGAGCCGAAGCCGGGGGGCTGGGGTCGAGGCTAAAGTGCTTCTCGGGAGTGCCGATATTCTGAGGAGAGTGGCCAGGATGGCCGATCTGTCGATCTCACTGACGAGTGCGATCTGCCATGGAGGAGTCCCGTGTCTCAAGGATTGAGCATCGCCAACAATTTGTTGGCAAATAACGTCCAGTATAATCTGGACAAGAATCAGGACGCCCTGAGGACGGCCACGACGCGCTTATCGTCGGGGCTTCGTATCAATACCGCCGCCGACGATCCGTCCGGCTTGGCGATCGCCACCAATCTTCAGACGCAGGTCGACGGTTTCAATACCGCCGTCCAGAACGTCCAGACCGCGAACAACGCGACGCAAGTCGCGCTCGGCGCGCTCTCCACGACGACCGACATCCTGCAGCGCATCCGCAGTCTCGCGGTCGAGGCATCGAGCGATATCAACAGCCAATCCGACCGGGCCAACCTGCAGGCCGAGGTCTCGCAGCTGTTGCTCGAGGTCAACCGCATATCGCAGAACACCTCATTCAACGGACAGCCCCTTCTCGACGGCAGCCACGCCGGCTTCCAAGCAGAGGTGGATGCCACGGCGACGATCACCGCCAACGCCGCGCTTGCGAGCAATGGCGGGGTTGCGGCGGCCGCCGGCGTGAACAATGGCTTCCTGATCGCGAGCTACCACGGCGTCACGGCGTTGGGCGTGAATTTCTTCAACACGACACCGAACCACGGGTACTCCGGTGTCCAAGGCATCGGAAGTGGCCAAGCCACGGTCGACGGGACGCTCGAGTTGCAGGTCGTCAATACCGGCGCCTCGATCGCGGTCCAGGAGACCTTCATCGAGAGCGCGAGCGGCTACGTCTGCGTATCGACCACGCTCTTCGGCCCCGGCGGGGCGATCACGGGGAACTTCGTCGGCGGGACCGATGGAGGTTTCGACAACGTCCACATCGACTTGGGCGCGGTCACTACGGCCGACGTCGGAACGACCGCATATATCAAGGTCAGCCAGAACGTCGCGGCGCTGACCAATCCGAGCAATCCCGCGTTCAACTTCCAATCCGGCGCGAACGAGGGCGATACCATCCAGGTCGGGCTCCAGGCGACCAACACC
>JANWKW010000036.1 GCA_025451135.1 Vulcanimicrobiia bacterium
GACTGTACGTTCGCCGGCGGTTTTGCGCGCGCCGGGAATGCGAGCGACGCGACGTTCGACGATCTCGACGCGCTCTTCGCGACCGCCAAGCCCGACGTGCTGCTCGACGTCACCACCCACCCCGCCTCGGTCGACGTCTCGATGCGCGCGCTCGCGGCCGGCGTTCCGGTGGTGGTCGGCGCGACCGGCTGGACCGATGCGGAACGGGCCGCGCTCGGCGCCGAGGCGGAGAAGCGCGGTTTGGGCGCGCTGATCGTGCCGAACTTCGCCCTCGGGGCGGTCCTCATGATGCGCTTCGCCGAGATGGCGGCCCGCTATTTCCCGACGGTCGAGATCGTCGAACTGCACCACGACGCGAAGAAGGACGCGCCCAGCGGCACGGCCCGGTCGACCGCCGAGCGGATCGTCGCGGCCGGCGGCCCGGCCCACGTGCCGATCCATAGCGTCCGCTTGCGCGGCCTGGTCGCGCATCAAGAGGTCTTGTTCGGCGGCGACGGCGAGCTGCTGACCCTGCGCCACGACGCGCTCTCGCGCGAGGCGTTCGCGGCCGGCATCTTGGCCGCGGTGCGGGCCGTGCGCGGCCTGCGCGGGCTGACGGTCGGGCTGGATGGGATCCTCGGGTGAGGCTGGCAGTCGTCGGCGCGACCGGCGTGGTCGGCGAGACCATACTGCGCGTGCTCGACGAACGCGGCATCGATGCGGCCTCGGTCGGACGCTTCGCCTCGCGCGAGCGCGACGGCGTGCGGGCCGCCAGCGACGAAGCCTTGGCCCATTTCGATTGCGTGTTCTTCGCGAGCAGCGAAGACGCGAGCGAACGGTACGTGCCGGCGCTGGTCGCGCGCGGCGCCTTCGCCATCGACAATTCTTCTTCGTACCGGATGCGGCCCGGCGTCCCGCTGATCGTGCCCGAGGTCAACGCCGACGCGGCCGAACCCGGTCACCGCATCTATCCGGTCGCAAACTGCACCGCGATCGTGCTGTGCGTCGCGCTCGCGCCGGTCCGCGACGCGGCCGGCCTGCGCGGCGTGCGGGTCGCGACCTATCAGGCCGCCAGCGGCGCGGGGCGCGCGGGATTGGAGGAACTGCTCGCGGGCGAGCGCGCGATCGCGGCCGGCGAAGCCGACGCGCATGCGGTCTTCCCGGCGAGCCTGGCGCGCAACGTGGTGCCGCAGGTCGGTGCGTTCGACGACGACGGCTGGAGCGGTGAGGAGAAGAAAGTCGCCGAGGAGACGCGCAAGATGCTCGGCTTGCCCGACCTGATCGTGTCCGCGACGACCGTGCGCGTGCCGGTCCGGACCGCGCATAGCGAGGCGATCTTCGTCGAGACGGAGCGCGATACGAGCATCGAGGAGCTGGCGGCCGCGTTCGCGCGCGCGCCCGGGGTGGTCTTCCATCGCTCCGGCATCGTGACGCCGCGCGACGTGGAAGGCACGGACCTGGTGCACGTCGCGCGCCTGCGGGCCGAGAGCGGATCGCGGCGTCACGTCGCGTTGTGGGCGGTCGGCGACCAGCTGCGCAAGGGCGCGGCCACCAACGCGGTCCAGATCCTCCAGCTGCTCGCTTCGAAGGGATACATCGCGCCATGACGGCGGTACGACAGGTGGCGGTGCTCAAGTTCGGCGGCACTTCGGTCGCGACGCCCGAGATCCGGGCGCAGGCGATCGCGCGCGTCCGCGACGCGCTCGACGGCGGCTTCGCGACGGTCGCGGTCGTCTCGGCGATGGGCCGGGTCGACGATCCGTACGCGACCGACACGCTGCTGGCGCTGGGCGGCGGGACGAGCGCGACCCGCAACGCCGACCTGCTGATCGCCTGCGGCGAGACCATCGCGGCGGCCGTGCTGGCGAGCGAACTGTGCGAGCACGGCATCGACGCGGTCGCGCTGACCGGCGCGCAGGCCGGCATCATCACCAACGGGACGCACGGCGACGCGACCATCCAAAGCGTCGATCCGCACGCCGTCCTGGGGCTGCTCGACCGGGGCGCCGTGCCGGTGATCGCGGGCTTCCAGGGCGCGACCGGCGACGGTATCGTGACCACCCTCGGACGCGGCGGCACCGACCTCTCGGCGATCGCGATCGGGCACGCGCTGGGCGCCGAGCGCGTCGACATCTACACCGACGTGAGCGGCGCGATGACCGCCGACCCGCGCCGCATCGAAGGCGCGCACACGATCGAGCGCGCGTCGCTCGACGAGATGACGGAACTGGCCGAACACGGCGCCAAGGTGATGCACCGCAAGGCCGCCGACTACGCGCGCCGCACCAATACCGCCTACTCGATCAAGGGACTGGCCACCGACGTCGGCACGCTGGTCGACGATTCGTTCGACCGGCACCGGCCGGTGACCGGCGTGACCGCCTCGGGCGGCGTCACCTGGGTGCGCGCGATCCGCGGCGACATCGAGAACCAGGAGTCGCGGATGCAACTGGAACTCGAGATGTTCCGGCGGGTCGCCGACGCGAACATCTCGATCGACCAGGTGACGATCAATCAGGCCGGGGTCTGCTTCGTGGTCGAGGGCGAGCGCGGCAGCGACGTGCGCCGTCTGCTCGGCGACCTGAACCTGGCGGTGCGGGTGCGCGACGGCTGCTCGAAGCTCTCGGTGGTCGGGGCCGGCATGCGCTACGCGCCGGGCGTGATCCGCGACATCGTGACGGCGCTCTCGCGCGTCAACGTCGAGATCATCCACTGCACCGACTCGAACATCACCGTCTCGGTCCTGATCCCGCAGGAAGACGCCGTCCGCGCCGAGCAGGCGGTGCACGATATGTTCCACCTCGACGCGGAAGACTGAGGCAGTATGACGACGTTCGGATCGCTCCTGACCGCGATGATCACGCCGTTCGACGAAAGCGGGGCGCTCGACGTCGCCGAGTCCTCGCGGATCGCGACCTATCTGGTCGATCGCGGGAACGACGGCCTGGTGGTAGCCGGTTCGACCGGCGAGGGCCAGACGCTCACCGATGCCGAGCGCAACTCGCTGATCGCGGCCGTCAAGAACGCGGTCGCCGGACGGGCCTGCGTGGTCGCCAACGCCGGCACCAACGACACCCGCACGTCGGTGGCCGCGACCCAGGCCGCTCTGGGCGCGGGCGCCGATGCGATCCTCGCGGTCGTGCCGTACTACAACAAGCCGACCCAGAGCGGGATGCTGGCGCACTTCGGCGCGATCGCGCAGGCCACCAATCTGCCCATCATGATCTACAACATCCCGGGTCGGACCGGCACCAACATGCTGCCCGAGACGCTGCTGGAGCTGGCGCGCCGGCACGACAACGTGCTCGGCGTCAAAGAGTCGAGCGGCGATCTGAAGCAGATCGCGACCATCTGCCGCGACCGGAGCGCCGGCTTCCAGGTGCTGTGCGGCGACGACCATCTGTTCTTGCCGTCGCTCGCGGTCGGGGCCGACGGCCTGGTCGGCGTCGCGACCCATCTGTGCTCGCGCTTCTTCCGGGCGATGCTCGACGCCTATCGTGCCGGCAACGTCGCCGTGGCGACCCGCATCCATCTGGCCGAGCTCGAGCTGATCGACGCGCTGTTCGCGACGACCAATCCGATCGCGATCAAGTGGGCGATGAACCAGATGGATTTCAACGCCGGTGCCTGCCGCCTGCCGCTCGACGGCATCCCGGATGCGGTCGCCGCGCGTCTGCGCCCGCTGCTCTCGCGCTACACCTGATCGCCCGTGCAGATACTCGGATGTAAGCTCGATCCGATCGACGCGGATGCGGCGACGGCCGCGATCTTCGGCTTCGTGCGCGAGAAGGCTGGAGCCCAGATCGTGACGCTCGGCACCGAGATGGTCGTCTACGCGCAGAACGACCGGCGCTTCCGCGACGTCGTGAACGCCTGCGCGCTCTCGCTCTGCGACACGGTCGGCCTGTTGACGGTCGCGCGCAAGCGCGGCGCGACGCTGACGCAGCGCGTCACCGGGGTCGAGCTGATCGAGCATCTGTGCGCGCGCGCCGCGGCCGAAGGCGCGAGCGTCTACCTGTTCGGCGCGGCCGAGGGCGTAGCGGCCGAAGCGGCCGCCGCGCTGCAGGCGCGCTACCCCGGCCTTCGGGTGGCCGGGACGCGCAGCGGGTTCTTCCGGCCCGACGAGAGCGCGGCGATCGCGGACGCGATCCGCGCGAGCGGTGCGGACCTGCTGTTCGTCGGACTCGGCTCGCCGCGCCAGGAGTTCTGGCTCGCGGAGCATCTGAAGACCGCCGGAGCGGGCGCCGGCATCGGCGTCGGCGGCTCGTTCGACGTGATCGCCGGCCGGGTCGAGCGCGCGCCCGAAGCGTGGCGCAAGCTCAACCTGGAGTGGCTCTACCGGCTGGTGAAAGAGCCGAAGCGGTGGCGCCGGCAGTTGGCGCTGCCGCGGTTCGTCTGGCTGATCGCGAGCGAACGGCGCGCCGAGAATTCGAAGGGAAGCGTTTCGTGAAAGCGATGATCCTGGCGGGCGGGCTCTCGACCCGGCTCTATCCCCTGACCAGACAGGTGCCCAAACCGTTGGTCCCGGTGGTCGGCGAGCCGAACGCCGTGCATCTGATCCAGTACCTGCACGCGTACGGGTTCGACGAGATCGCGATCAACGTGCACTACCTGCCCGACGCGATCCTGGCCACGCTCGGCGACGGCTCGCAGTTCGGCGTCAAGCTGACGTATCTGCACGAGGACGTGCTGCTCGGCTCGGCCGGCGCGGTCAAGCAGATGGAGTCGTACTTCGGCGACGAGACGTTCGTGGTGGTGGGCTGCGATCTGCTCACGGACATCCCGCTCGACCGGCTGATCGCCTTCCACAAGATGCGCGAGGCGCTGGCGACCATCGCGCTGGTCAAGCGCGACGAGGTCGATCAGTACGGCGTGGTGGTGACCGGCGAGAAGGGTAAGATCGTCGGCTTTCAGGAGAAGCCCGCCAAGGGCACCGAGGCCAGCACGATGGTCAACACCGGCATCTACGTCTTCGAGCCGGGCATCTTCGCGCACATCCCGGCCGCCACGTTCTACGATTTCGGCAAGCAGGTGTTCCCGGAGCTTCGCAAGGCCGACGCGGCCTTCTACGGCTACGATGCCGGCCGGGCGTACTGGTGCGACATCGGCACGCTCGGCGAGTACCGGCGCGGTACCGAAGACATCCTCGACGGCACGTTCGCGATCCCGGCGACCCGGGCGAAGGGCGCCGACCCGAGCGCCAGCATCGCCCCCGACGTCGAGATCGAGGGCGACGTCTGGATCGGCGCCGGCGCGGTCATCGAAGCCGGCGTGAGGATCGCCGGCCCGAGCGTGATCGGCGACGGCGTGCGGATCGATCGCAACGCGCGGATCTCGAGCAGCATCTTCTGGGACGGCGCGCGGGTCGGGCTCAACGCGACCGTCGCCAACGCGATCGTCGGCCGCGACTACGCGGTGCCCGCGGCCGTCAACATCGACGGAGCCGTGCTCGCGAACGAGTAGGCTCGTGCTTCGTGCCGTCCCTCGTCCCTCGTCCCTCGACTACGCGCTTCGCGCTACGCTCGGGATGACAAAGAGAGGGAGGTGCGCTTCGCGCTACGCTCGGGATGACAAAGAGAGGGAGACGCGCTTCGCGCTACGCTCGGGATGACAAAGAGAGGGGTTGTCGCCGGCCTTCCTGGTGGGATTGGGTCGTGCCATGATGGATGCGATCCGTGAGTTTCTCTTCCCACCGCAGTGCGCCAACTGCGAGGAGTTCGGAACCGGGCTGTGCGAGCGGTGCATGCCGCGCGGGGCCGCGCCGGTGATCGTCGCGCTGCCGACGCTGGGGGTGCGAGCGATCGGGGCGTATGACGGCGCGTTGCGGCGCGCGGTACTGGCCCTCAAGGACGGACGCCGCGACGTCGCGGCGGCGCTCGGCGAACGGTTGGCGGCGCTGATCCCGACCGACGCGTTGGTGATCCCGGTGCCGACGACCGCGGTGCGGCGGCGGATGCGCGGATTCGACGGCGGCGTGCTGCTGGCACGGATCGCCGCGCACTGCGCGGGCGCTCACGTGCTCGAAGCGCTCTCGCTTGCGACCGGAGACGCCCAGCGCGGCCGCGACCGGACGGCGCGCCTGGCGGCCCACGGCCGGTTCCGGTGCGCGACCGGGGCGCTGGCCGGTGCCCGGGTACTGCTGCTCGACGACGTGGTGACGACCGGCGCGACCCTCGAGGACTGCGCCGCCGCCCTGCGCGCCGCCGGCGCCATCGTCCCCCAGGCCGTGACGGTCGCAGCCGCTCCCAATCCTAGCCAAGCTAGACAGGCCAGCGTATAATGCGAGACATGAAGACCGTTGGTATGTTCGAAGCCAAGAATCGCCTCTCCGAGTTGGTGACCGACTTCGTCGAGAAGGGCGAACCCGTCTTGCTCACACGGAACGGTCGCCCGGTCGCGCAAATCGTTCCCGTCGAAGACCGGTCGAAGGCGACCGAGGCGATGGAATGGATCCTGTCGCGCCACTGGACCACCGGGGGGCTGACCATCCGTGAAATGATCGACGAAGGGAAGCGATTTTGATCGTCGTCGACGCCTCCGTCGCGGCCGCCTGGTTCTTCAACGATGAGGTATCGGAGTACGCCGCCTTTGCGATGCGTCGCATCGCTCAAGAAAGCGCTGCCGTGCCGGCGATCTTTCCGGTAGAAGTAGGGAACGCGATCCTCATAGGCGGGCGGCGCGGCCGCCTTTCGAGCGAGGAGACGCGCAAGGCCGTCGATCAGCTGGCGGAACTTCCCATCGTCGTACAGCGGCAGAGCCTCTCCATCGGCGACGACCTCGCGTTGGCGGAGAAGCATAGCCTCTCCGTGTACGACGCGCAATATCTCGCCCTAGCGATGGGTCAGCGCGTCGATCTGTTCACGCTCGACCAGCGCCTCGCCGCAGCCGCCGAGGCGGAGAACGTTCTCGGCCGGGTTCCCGGTTGACCTCGCTCGACCGGTTGTTCCTGGCGCGCGCATACGAGCTGGCGGCGCGCGGGCGCGGGAACACGTCGCCGAATCCGATCGTCGGCGCGGTCTTCGTGCGCGACGGCGCCGTGAGCGGCGAGGGCTATCCCCACACGGCCGGCGAGGCGCACGCCGAGATCGAAGCGCTGCGCTCGGCCGGCGACGTGACCGGCGCGACCCTCTACGTGTCGCTGGAGCCGTGCGCTCACGACGGACGGACCGGCTCGTGCGCGCGCGCGCTCGCGCCGCTCCGCCTGGCGCGCGTGGTGATCGGCACGCTCGATCCCAACCCGCTCACGCACGGTAACGGCGCCACGATGCTGCACGAGGCCGGCATCGACGGCGAGATCGCCGACGACGACGAAGCGCGTCGCCTGATCGAACCGTTCGCGGTCGCGATCGAACGCAAGCGTCCGTACGTGGCGCTCAAGATGGCGATCTCGCTCGATGGGTTCGCGGCCGCGAGCCCGGGCGAACGCACGCAGCTGACCGGCGATGCGTGGAGCGCCTACGTGCGCGACCTGCGGGCGGCCCACGACGCGGTGATGGTCGGTGCGGGGACGGTGCGCGTCGACGATCCGCTGCTGACGGTGCGTCCGCCGCGGCATCGACTGCACCCGTACGCGCGGATCGTGGTGGCCGGCGCGCGGCCGCTGCCGCCGGCGAGCCGCGTGCTCGCGCCCGTCCCCGGCTACGATCCGACCATCGTGCTCTCTTCCGGCGGGGCCGCCGGGCTGGACCTGGAGGCCGCGCTGCGCGGCCTCTACGAACGCGGGATCCGCTCGATCCTGTGCGAGGGCGGCCCGGCGCTCGCGACCGCGCTGATCGAACGGGGTCTGGTCGACCGGTTCTACTGGGCGATCGCGCCGGTGCTGCTCGGACCGGAGGGCGTCCCTGCCCTGGCGCCCGGCAGTAGTGCGAGGCACGGGCGAGAACTACGGTTCGACACGGTCGAGCGCTTCGGCGACGACGTGATGCTCTCCGGAAAGTTCGCATAACATGTTCGGCGGCCTCATCGCCTACAACGGTACCGTCTCGTCGCTCGAACCGCTGCCGCAAGGCGGCGCGCGCCTGCGCGTGCGCTGCGAGGGCGCGGCCGTCGAGAAGCCGGAGATCAAGGATTCGATCGCGGTCAACGGCGTGTGCCTGACCGCGACCGAACTGATGGGCGACATCGTGGCGTTCGACGTGATCCCCGAGACGCTCGCGCGCACCAACCTGGGCGGCCTGCGCAAGGGCGACGTGGTCAACGTCGAGTACTCGCTGCGCGTCGGCGACCGGATGGGCGGACACTTCGTCTACGGCCACGTGGATGCGGCCGCGACCGTGCTGACGCGCGAGCCCGAGGGCCAAGGCGTGCGCATCCGGCTGGAACGTCCGGCCGCGCTCGCGCCGATGCTGACCGAGAAGGCGTTCGTCGCGCTCGACGGCGTGAGCGTGACGATCGCGACCGCCGGCACCGGCTGGTTCGAGATCGCGCTGATCCCCGAGACGCTCAACCGCACGACGTTCGGCCGCCGGATGATCAACGACAAGGTCAATCTGGAAGTCGATCCGATCGCGCGCTACGCGGTCGCCGCGATGCTGGCGCGTTGAGCCGGTTCAAGGATACGCTGCCGTCCGACGCGCGCGCGTTCGAGACGCGCCTGCGGGTGCAATGGGGCGACATCGACGTCGCCGGCATCTGCTACTTCGCCGCCTACTGGCGCTTCGCCGAACGCGCCGAGATGGATATGTTCCGCGAACTCGGCTATCCGTACGCGGAGCTGTTCGACCGCTACGACATCTGGCTGCCGCGGGTGCACGTGCAGGCCGAGTATCACGCGCCGGCCTTGATGGACGATTGGCTGCGGATGCGGACCCACGTGGAGAAGGTCGGCGCGTCGTCGGTGCGCTGGCGGACGGTCGTCTTCAACGAACGCACCGACGAGGCGGGCGCGGCCTTCGAGCTGACGATCGCGTGCATGGATCGCGCGACCAAGAAGAGCGTGCCGCTGCCGCCCGCCCTGCGCGCGGACCTGCTGGCGTGCGTCGGGAGCGCGCCGTGAGCTCGCGGGTCGCGATGCTGGTGGAGCCGCGCAAGATCGAACTGCGGTCCGAGGCGATCCCGACCGCGCCGCCGGGCGGCCTGGTGGTGCGCGTGCGCGCGGCCCTGACCGACGGCACGGATCTCAAGGCCTACCGGCGCGGCCATCCGCAGATGCCGATGCCGAGCCGGTTCGGGCACGAGTTCTCGGGCGACGTGGCGGCCGTCGGCGAGGGCACGGCGGGCTACGCCGTGGGCGATGCGGTGATGTGCGTGCACTCGGCGCCCGACGGGACGTGCTTCTGGTGCCTGGCCGGCGAAGAAGAGCTGTGCGAGTCCGTGATGTCGACCAAGATCCTGGGCGCATACGCCGACTACATCGAGATCCCGGCACGGATCGTGGCGCGCAACTGCTTCCACAAGCCCGACGGCCTGGCGTACCGCGACGCGGCCTTCCTCGAACCGCTGGCCTGCGTGGTCCATTCGGTCGACTACTTGGAGCCCGCGCCGGACGCGCTGGTGGCCGTGCTCGGCGACGGCGGGTTCGGCCTGCTGCACGCCCAGGTGCTGCGCGACCGCGGCGCGCGTCCGCTGCTGATCGGCCGGCGCCAAGAACGCTTGGACCTCTCGCGCGCGCTCGGCATCGATACGGTCGACGCGCGCGTCGCCGACGTGCACGCGGCCATCGCGGCGCGGACCGGCGATCGCGGCGCGGACGCGCTGATCGAGTGCACCGGCAGTCAGCAGGTGTGGGAGAGCGCGCCCGGCTTCGTGCGGCGCGGCGGCACGGTCTCGTTCTTCGGCGGCTTGCCCGCGTCGGCGCAGGTCTCGTTCCAGGCGGCGCGCCTGCATTACGACGAGGTCCGGCTGATCAGCCCGTTCCACTTCGGTCCGCCGGCGGTGGCGCGTGCGTTCGAGCTGCTGCGCGACGGCAAGATCGCGGTCGAACCGCTGGTGACCCGGACGTTCGCGCTCGGCGATATCGTCGAGGCGTTCGCGACGCTCGACGGAGGCGAAGGCATCAAATTCGCGATCGAACCGTGATCCCGTCGCGGATGCGCGCGGCGGTGCTGTACGACGTCGATGACGTCCGCATCGAAGAGCGCGACGTGCCGGCGTTGGCCGAAGGCGACCTGCTCGTGCAGACCCGCGCGAGCGGCATCTGCACGGGCGACGTGATGGGCTGGTACGTCAAGCGCAAGGCGCCGCTGGTGCTCGGCCACGAACCGGCCGGCGTGGTGGCCGCGCTCGGCCCGGGCGCGCCGGCGCTCGACGACGACGGCGTGCCGTTCGCGCCCGGCGATCGCGTGTTCGCGCATCATCACGCGCCGTGCTTCGCCTGCGCGGCGTGCGCGCGCGAGGACTACGTGCAGTGCCCGACCTGGCGCGCGACCAAGATCGTGCCGGGCGGCCTGGCCGAGTACTTCCGCGTGCCGGCGGCCAACGGGCGCGACACCCTGCGGCGGCCCGGGCGCGGCTCGTGCGCCGACGGCGCGCTGGTCGAGCCACTAGCCTGCGTGATGAAATCGCTGCGGCGCGGACGGGTGCGCGACGGCGACGCGGTCCTGGTGATCGGCTTGGGCGTGATGGGCCTGATGCACGTCGCGGCCGCGCTCGATCGCGGAGCGCGCGTGTTCGGCAGCGATTTCAACGAGACGCGCCGGACGCTCGCGGCCAAGCTGGGCGCGACCGTCGCCCACCCGGACGCGATCGGGGCGGAGCTGCGACGCGCGACCGAGGGTCGCGGCGCCGACGTGGTGATCTGCGGACCGGGCGCACCGGGACCGCTGCGCGATGCGCTGCCGCTGACGGCAGCGGGCGGGACGGTGGTGATGTTCACGCCGCTCGAGCCGGGCGTCGCATTCGACTTCGACGCGAACGACCTGTACTTCCGCGACCTGCACCTGGTCGCGAGCTACTCGTGCGGACCGAACGACACGCGCGAAGCCTTGGCCGCGATCGCGCGCGGCGCCGTGACGGCGGAACGCCTGGGCGCGACGTTCTATCCGCTCGAAGAGGCCGGGACGGCCTACGCGGCGCTGCGCGATGCGAAGATCGTCAAGCCGATCGTGACGTTCGATCCCTCGCTCTTCGGTTAGACCTCGGGGTTGAGGGCTTCGAGGTCGATCGCGGTCTCGGGAACGGTGATGTCGTCGAGGCGGTTGGTGACGGCGATCGCGAGCGGGATCGCCATGACGACGAGCAGGCCGGCGAGCATCCAGGGCGCGCCGCGCAGCCAGTCGCGATCGCTCACGATCGTGTGGAAGAAGACCCAGCCGAAGAGCAGCGGGCCGGCGATCATGGTCAGACTGCGGACGGCGCCGAGCGCGCCTTGCAGCGCCCCTTGTTCGTTCGGCGCGACGCGGTGCGTGAGGAGCGCCTGCGACGCCGGCATGTAGAAGCCGAGCGCCGAGACCGCGATGCCGGCGACCACGACCCATCCGTTCGCGAACGAGAAGCAGACATAGCCGAGCGCCGCGAAGGCGAGCCCGAGGACCATCGTGCGCCGCTCGCCGAAGCGCTTCACGATGGGTCCGACCAGCAGCATCTGCGAGAGCACGGATGTCGCGCCCACCAGCGTCAGCGTGAGGCCGACCTGCCACGTATTCCAGCCGAACCGCGCGATGCAGTAGATCACCCACACGATCGGCAGCGATTCGTGCGCCAGATACCCGAGGAAGTTCACGCTCGCGAGGCCCAGGATCTGCGGCCGCTTCCGCAGGAACGCGAACGCGCCGACCGGATTCGCCTTCTTCCAATCGACGTGCGGCGTGCGGTGCGCGACGTCGAGCGATTCGGGCAGCACCAGCAGACCGTAGAGGAAGTTCGCCATGCTGAAGGCGGCGGCCGCCCAGAACGGCACGCGCGGGCCGTACGTGCCGAGCCAGCCGCCGATCGCCGGGCCGATGATGAAGCCGAGCCCGAAGGCGCTGCCGATCAGCCCGTAGGCCTTGGCGCGCTCGTGCGGCTTGGTGGAATCGGCGATATACGCGTACGCCGTCGTCATGCTGGCGGTGGTCGCGCCGGAGATCAGACGTCCGGCGAAGAGCCAGCCCAGGCCCGGCGCCAGCGCCATGATGACGTAGTCGAGGCTGGTGCCGAGGTTGCTGAGCAGGATCAACGGACGGCGGCCGATGCGATCGGAGATGATGCCGAAGAACGGCGTCGAGACGAACTGGACGCACGCCCAGGCGGCCCCGAAGACGCCGATGATCCAGCCGGCATAGGCGGCGTCGCCGCCGACGAACGACTTCACCAGTTTGGGCAACACCGGACCCATCAGGCCGAACGAGAGCATGTCGATCATGACCGTGACGAAGATGAAGATCGCGGCCGCTTTGCGCGCCGGCCTAACGGGCTCGTGCATACGTGAAGTCCTTCGGGTCGGGGATGTGGAGAAGAAGGTCGAGCCAGAGCGCGACCGCGGCGCGGACGCGGCGAGTGTCTCCGGTCGCGGTCAGGTCGAGCATGAAGCCGCGGAAGCCGGCGATGATGACGGTCGCGATCGCGCGCGACTGCGCGAGCGTGTAGCCGTCGGCGAGCCGCTCGCGCTCGCCGAAGGAGAGCCACGACTCGACCGTGTCTTCGAGGAAGCCGGGCAGCTTGGCCGGGTCTTGGAGCGCGAGCGCGTAGATGTCGACGAACGTGGCGAACGCGCGTCGTCCGGAGGGCGAGGACATCACATCCCAGACCGCCTTGCAGGCACTCGTCGGGGTCGCGCCGCCGAGCTCGTTCAAGCGCGCGAACTCGACCTTCTGGCGATCGCGCATCGAGCGAAGCGCTTCGACGATCAGCTCTTCCTTCGAGCCGAAGTAGTAGAGCAGCACGCGCGGACTGCTGCCGACCGCCTTGGCGAGCGGGCGTAGCGAGAGCGAGCCGACCCCGTGCTCTCGCACGTAGTCGACCACCCGATCGAGCAGCGCCGCCCGGCGCGTCGGGTCTGCGGTTCGCGTCACGGGGCTAGGATATCATACTTGAAACGAGCGTTTCAAGTCACGTTGACCTGGATCATCTTCGCACGAACCAATTCGGATCGACCGA
>JANWKW010000037.1 GCA_025451135.1 Vulcanimicrobiia bacterium
ACCGGCCGTCCGGGGCAGGCTGCGCTCGTCGTGCTGCCAGCGCCGCACCACCTCGTCGAGCGGATAGGCCGGCTCGCGCCGGACGGTGACGATGTACTTGGGACCGGCGAAGATCGCGATCTCGTGGAGCGTCAAGTCGGGGCCGACGCCCGAGACCGCGCGGACCACCAAGAACCAGCCGTCGTCGTACCGGTCGATCTTGGGGCGCTGATGGCCCTTGACGGCGTCCTCGATGGCGAGCGGATGCAGTTCGAACTCTTGCTGTATGAGCGCCAGATCGCGCGCTCCGGGCGCGACCGCATCGAACCACACGAACGCGCCGTCCCCTTTGAGGACCTCGCTGATCGCGCTCAGGTCGCCGACCGGCCGGACGTTGCCGTTCTGATAGACCGAGCAGGTCGTGCTCACGAATGCTCCTCGGAAGATGGGGGACGTCGCGTTGTTACGGGGAGGCGGCCCGCGCCTCCTCGACGTGCCTTCCACAGGGTTATTCATATCACCAAATCAGTGTTTGTGGATATTAGAGAGGGTGTGGAGAACTTCCCCCGAGGGTGGCGGCGCTCCGAGCGGGTATGACCGGAGCGGCATGGATGGACCCCATATGGTCGCGATCGGCATCGCTCTTCTCACTATCGCGGGCATGATCGCACGACCGTGGGGAACGGCGGAGTGGCTCTGGGCGGTGGCGGGCGCGCTCGCCGAGATCGGGTTCGGCGCGATCGCGGGATCGGCGGCTTGGACCGCCGTCGCGGGCGGCGCCGATGTCTATGCGTTCCTGGTCGGGATCTTGCTGCTGGCCGAGGGCGCGCGTGCGCAGGGCGTTTTCGGCTGGCTGGCCGGCCGGGCGGCCGAGCTCGCAGGGGGTTCGCGGTTCGGGGCGCTGCTGCTCTGCTATGCGGCCGGTGCGGTCGTGACCGCGACGCTTTCGAACGATACGGCGATCATCGTCCTCACGCCCGCGGCCCTCGCCCTGGGGCGACGGATCGGGGGCTCGATGCTGCCCTACCTGTTCGCGATCGCGTTCGTGGCCAACGCCGCCTCGTACGCACTACCGACCGGGAATCCGGCCAATCTCTTGCTCTACGGGCACGGCTTGCCTGCGCTCGGGCCGTGGCTGGCCGTCTACGGCCTCTCCGCCTCGGCGGCCATCCTCGTGACCTTCGGGGTGACGGCCTGGATGTCGCGGGCGGAGCTTTCCGGGCCGGCTGCGCCGGCGGGCGACCGGCCGCGTTCGACTCCCGGCAGCCGGCTCGCGCTCCGGTTGCTGGCGCTCTCGGCCTGTGCCCTGGTCGCGGTCAGCGCCCTCGGTCTTCCCCTCGGTTACGCAGCCCTCGGACTCGGGATCGCGTGTACGGCGATCCTCGGCCTCGTCGACCGTGGGAGCGTGCGCGAGGTCGCGCGCGGCACCGCCTGGAGCGTCGTACCGCTGGTGGCCGGCCTGCTGGTGGTCGTCGCTGCCCTAGAGCGGGCGGGCGCGACGGCCTTCGCGCGGAGCGGTCTGGACCTCGCCGCCGGGCTGCCGCGGTGGCTCGGGCGCGAAGTCGCCGGGTTCGCAACGATGCTGGTCGCCAATGCCGCGAACAATCTTCCGGCCGCGGTCTTCGCCGGCCGGGCGATCGCCGGACCGTCGGTGCACTCGCTCGCCCACGCCGTCGTGGTCGGCATCGACCTCGGTCCCAATCTCTCGCTGAGCGGTTCGCTCGCGACCCTGTTGTGGCTGCTCGCGCTCCGCCGCGAGGGCGTCGCGATGACGCCAGGGGGGTTCTTCCTCCGCGGCGCTCTCGTCACGCTCCCCGCGCTGGCGGTCGCGCTCATCCTGGTGCGCTAACGCAGGTCGGCCAGCGCCTTCCAGCGCTTCGGCCATTTCGCCAGGCAGGCGCGCCCGCGCCGTTCGAGGTCCGCATCGGCATCCGCGATCGTCGGGGCCGCCGGCATCCGGCGCAGCGCGGCGCGCGCGTCGGCGATGTCGTGATAGTCGCCGAGCACCGACTGCAGACGTTCGGCGGCGCGCGCGACCTGGCGAACGCGTCGACCGCAGACCGGCTCGAACGCCTCGGCCGCATACCGAAGATGCTTGGCCGCGATCCGGAGGCGATGGAGATCGCGATCGGCGGGTTCGCGACGCGCCCGGCGCGCGCGCCGGCGGATCTTCTTCCACCGCTCGCGCAGAAGGCCGGGAACGACCCGCGACGCGGGGACCGGACCGCGGACGTGCAACGATGCGAGCGCGCCGTCGAGCCGCGCGAGCAGCGAGCGCGTCTCCTCGCTCGAGAGATACGAGAGCAGTCCCGCCTGGCCGCTCCGCTCGCGCGCGCGCAAGTCCGCGATCAGCGACGACCACGACGCCCGTTCGGCTTCGGGAATCCGCGCGGACGCCGGTCGGAGCGTCTCGATCAGGACGGTCGCATCGCGGGCCGAGCCGAGGGCCGCACCCAGGTCCGCGAGCCGTTCGGACCATTCCTGCGCCCACGCAGCCTCGACGAGCGGAGCGTAGGTCGCGACGAGCGAGCGCATCTTCCGCACCTCGACCCGCGCGTTGTGGATGGCATCGGCATCCGCATCGCCGCCGAGCGCGGCAAGACTGGACCGGAGCGTTCGCAGCGACGCGTCGAGAGCGGCCCGCAACAGTTCTCCCGATCCGGGGTCGCTCACGGATGCCACTCGCGCGTGATGTAGAGCCAGAACGCGAGGCCCGCGTACGCGCCGTACTTCTTGAAAGCGCGCACGATGGTCGTATCCTTCGCCCGCTTCTTCTCGCTCAGCCGCAGATACGTCGGCCGCGTCCACGAATCGAGGATCAGCCGGTGGTGGCGTCCGAGCAGCTGCATGGCGTGCGCGGCCGCGTACGGGCCGACGCCCGGCAGCGCCAGCAGCGCTGCTTCACACGCATCGTCGTCGAGTCCGCGCCCGGGTCGCAGCGCCTCCAGGTCGAGCGCCCCGCGCGCGACCTCGCGCGCGAGAGCCCGGAGATACGCGCCGCGATAGCCGGCGCGCGCGACGTCGCGATACCAGCTCTCCTTCGCCCGGGCCATCTGCCCGGGGCTCGGGAAGGCGCCCCCGCCCAGATCGTCGACCAGCGCACCGACCATGCGGATCGTCCCCGACCACGCGCAGTTGGTCGTGCAGATGGTCTTGACGACGTCTTCGAAGACGGTCGGGCTGGCGAGCATCCGCCCCGCGCCGCCGGTCGTCCAACGCAGCAGGTCGTCGTCGCGCGCGATCGCGTAGAACGGCGCGAGATCGTCGTCGAGCCGGAACATCCGACGCACCTGCGCGAGCGCTTCGTCCGCCGCGCGCGCGCCGAGGCGCCGCGGGGAGGCGACCGACATCGCGCGGCCCTCCGGCCGTAGCACGACCGCGACCGCGGCGTCGTCGATCCGCAGGGCGATGCGGTAGGCGCCGTCGTCGCTGGGCGTGGCGGGCTTGAGGCTCGCGAGACCGTGAGACGCGATCGTGTGCGGGAACGAGACCGGTTCCCCGCCCGCGCCGGTCAGCGGGAGCGAACCGAACGTCGCCACGCTAGGCCGTGTACGAGATGTTGACGGCGTGTCCGCCGGCCTCGGCCCGGAAGATCACGCCGTAGACGGCGTCCAGTTCTTCTTCGATCGATGCGATGTCGCGCGGGCTCACGCTGAAGCGTGCGGCGTTGGCCCACAGGATCCGGTGCGCGCGTTCGAACGCCGATCGCAGGCGCTGCGGCGTCGCCTCGAGCGTCGCCCAGTCCAGGTGACCGCGCGGCGGGACCAAGCGCCAGCCGCTTCCCGACAGCGGGCCCGCGTCGTCGTCGCCTTCGAACGCGTGCGGGATGGCCGCCAGCACGTCGAGCGCTTCCTGATCGGCGTTCGGCAAGGCGAGCCCCAGCTCGGCGAGCCGCACGATATAGCGGAAGAACGCGGCGTTCCCGACGGTGTACGCACCGGCGGGAGACGCGACGCTCACGTGGATCAGGTCGAGATCGGGTTCGCCGCGGCGAGAACTCAAGGGCGCTCCAAGGACGGAAGATTCGTACGCTAAATACTTCGGGTTGGAGAGGCTGTGCTACTGCATGCAGAACGCACACCGGGATGATCGAAACGCCCAACCGCGGATTTGAGGAGCCGGACGTCCCGGCTTCGGCCATCTTCGACAAGTGCGTGCGGTGCGGGCTCTGCCTGCCCAGCTGCCCGACCTACCTCGAGACGATGACGGAGACGTCCAGCCCCCGCGGCCGGATCAGCCTGATCAAGTCGGTGGGCGAGGGCGGTCTGGACGTGCTCTCCCCCGGCTTCACCCACCAGGTCTCAGAATGCTTGGATTGCCGCGCGTGCGAGGCGGTCTGCCCATCGGGGGTGCACTACGGCCGGCTGATCGAAGATGCGCGCGCCCAGGTGCAGCGCGCCGAAGCCCCGACCCAGAGCGCCTCGACGACCTTCCTGCGCAGTTTCGTCCTGCGCGGCATGTTCCGGCATCTGGGCCGGATGCGCGTCGCAGCGACGATCCTGCGGTTCGCGCAGCGCAGCGGACTCGAAGCGCTCGCGAACTCGATCGGCCTCACCAAGCTCTTCGGCCTGGCCGACGCCGCCGAACTCGCACCGCGCATCTCGGACCGCTTCTTCATCCCGGACGACCAACGGTACGAGACGCCGAACGCCAAGGCCGTCGCGTTCCTGCATACGGGCTGCGTGATGCACGTCGCCTTCGCCCACGTGCACGAGGCGACCGCGCGCGTGCTCCAGCGCGCCGGCTGCACCGTCGTCGTCCCCAAGGGGCAAGGCTGTTGCGGCGCGATCGCCATCCACGCCGGCGAGCCCGACTTCGGACGCGAGTTGGCCAAGCGCAATATCGTCGCATTCGAGCGATCCGGCGCCGACGTCTACGCGATCAACGCGGCCGGCTGCGGATCCGCGCTCAAGGAGTACGGCGAGCTGCTGGCCGCCGAGCCGGACTGGGCCGATCGCGCCAAGGCGTTCTCATCGCGCGTGCGCGACATCACCGAACTGCTCGACGCGCTCGAGATCGATCCCCCGCAACATCGCATCGACGCGACGGTCACGTATCAGGAGCCGTGCCATCTGGCGCACGCGCAGCGGGTGACCGGCGCGCCCCGGCGCCTGCTCGCGAAGATCCCCGGCCTGCGCCTGATCGAGATGGACGAAAGCTCGGTCTGCTGCGGCAGCGCGGGCATCTACAATCTCACCCAGCCCGAGATGGCGAAACGACTGCAGGCGCGCAAGGTCGCGTGCGTGCGCGCGACCGGGGCGCGGATCGTGGCGACTGCGAATCCCGGGTGCGCGCTGCAGTTGGAGGCGGGGTTACGCGACGGCGAACCCGTCGCCGTCAAGCACGTGGTCGAGCTGCTCGACGCTGCTTACAGCGGAGCGACGATCTTGTCGCGGCCGGCGAGCGCCGCTTCGAGCGACGGGTAGACGCCGAAGACCCGGACCAGGCCGGTGATGTTGAGCAGGCGCGCGATCGGGCCGTCGGCCACGACCAGGCGGACCTCGGCGTTGTGCTCGAGCGCGCGACGCTGCGCGCCGATCAGCGCGCCCAGTCCGGTCGAATCCAGGAACTCGAGTCCGGTGAGATCCACGACCACGTCGTGCTTCTTCCCCTCGCCGGTCTCTTCGAGCAACGCGGCGCGCACGGACGGGGACGTCGCCAGATCCAGGCTGCCGGTCAGTTTGAAGACGACCGTTTCGCCTTCGTGCGAGGTCGTGATGTTGATGCTCAGTTCGTCGTGGGACATACGCAGATCGTAACTCCTAGCCGTGATATTCGTGCCATAGGCCGATAAGGCCGCCCTCGAAATGGACGACGGCGCATCCTGCGCGTTCGCTCCAATTCGCCGCATCGCCTTTGATGGCGAACCGGAAGACGACGGCCGCCCGCTCGCCCTCGACCAGCACCTCGTCGACGTCGAAGCGCCACGGAGGGCCGGATCGGAAGAACGCCGCGAAGTGCTCGACGATGGCCGTTCGCCCGACGACCTCCCGCCCGCCCGCTTCCCGGTAGATCGCCTCCGTGCCGAAGCACGCCGCCGCTCGCAGGGCGTCGTGGGCGTTCCAGGCCTCGAAGAGCGTCTCGAGCAGATCGCGCGATGCCATCGACGTCTTCTAGCTCGCGGGCTCGATGAAGCGCCGCGCGGTCTCGTCGAAACGCCAGGCGTTGCCGCTCGTGAGGTGCACGCCGCCGACGTAGCGGTTCAGCGTCTGCGATTCGAGCCAATCGCCGTCGCCCGCCAGGAGCCTTCGCCCGACCGCGGTCGGCATGCGCGCGCCTTCTTCTCCTTCGATCGCCGGCGACGGTCCGCTCGCGAGCTCGTCGAGCACCGCGAAGAACGACGCATCGCCCATGAATGCGGCCTCTTCGCGCGCTTGCGAACGGCGGAACAACTCATCGTCCTTGGCGAGCCCGCGGGCGACCGATTCGAGCGCTTGACGCTGCGAGCGCGAGAGCCCGTCGCGGCCCGGATACTCCTCGCAGAGCCGCGCGAACGCCGCTCGCAGATGCGGCAGTCCGAGGCGTTCTTCGTTGCTGAACATCGCGAGCATGGCCGGGTCGTCGCAGGTGAATGCCGCCCACGCGGCCTGCGCCGACGCGACGATGCCGTCGGTTATCGTCCGCCGCTTGGGATGGAGCGCGGCCAATTCGATCGCGTCGAGCGCGCCGAGGTAGTGGTCGCTCTGCACGATCGTGACGCGGCCCGGTTCGAGATCGAGGCCGGCGATCGTGTCGAGGATCTGGAGCAGCTGGAGCTGGTCGTACAGATCGTGCTCGAACCAGAGCACGACTTCGTCGAACTCTTGGGCGCGACGCACCGGCGCGTCGCGAACTTCGATGGCGCGTTTGGTCGTGATCTGATTGCCGTAGCCGCGGTCGTTGGGGTAGGGCATGCGGACGGCGCTGACGTCTTAGAGCTTGCCGGGCGGGACGGGGCCT
>JANWKW010000038.1 GCA_025451135.1 Vulcanimicrobiia bacterium
CTTCGGGCTCCATACCGGCGTCTCGGGCGGCTATCCGGCCGCGGTCGAGTACGCCAAGTCGCAAGGCTGCACGGCTATGCAGATCTTCTCGAGCAATCCGCGCTCGTACCGGACCGGCCCGATCGATCGCAAGGCGCTCGAACGCTTCGCCGTGCTGCGCGCGGAGAACGACCTCGACCCGTGCGTGATCCACACGCCCTATCTGATCAATCTCGCGAGCGACGACCCCAAGATCTACGACGGATCGATGCGTCTGCTCGAGCACGACCTCGAGGCGGCCGCCGCCGGCAAGATCCGCTACGTCAACACCCACCTCGGATCGTACGGCAAGCGCGACCGGAGCGAAGGCTTCCTCGCGATCTGCCGCGCGCTCTCGGCCGTGCTCGAGACGATCGCGCCCGGGGTCGTGCTGGTGATGGAGAACTCGGCCGGCGCGGGCAATCTGGCCGGTGGAACCATCGACGAACTCGGCCGCTTCCTCAAGACGGTCGACCATCCGCAGTTGGGCGTCTGTCTGGACACCGCGCACGCGTGGGCGGCCGGCTATAAGATCGACGACGCGGCCGGGGTCGACGCCTTCCTCAACGATGCCGAGGAACACCTCGGCCTCGACAACCTCCACATCTTCCATTTCAACGACACCGAAGTGCCGCTCGGCGCGGCCCGCGACCGTCACCATCATATCGGCGACGGTCTGATCGGCTTCGACGGCTTCCGCGCGCTCGCAGCCCGCAAAGAGCTCGCCTCGAAGACCGCGATCCTCGAGACGCCGGGCAAGACCGAAGACGACGAACGCAACATGCAGACGATCCGCGCCATCTTCAAAGGAGCGGCAGCCGCCGCCGTCTGAGCGTGTTCGTCGCGCACTTCGATCTCGATGCGTTCTATGCGAGCGTTGAGATACGCGACGATCCTTCGCTTGCGGGCAAGCCGGTCGCGGTCGCGGGGCGCAGCCGGCGCGCGGTCGTGCTGACGGCGAACTACGAGGCGCGGCCGTTCGGCGTGAAGTCGGCGGTGCCGCTGTACCGGGCGCTCGAGGCGTGTCCGCACCTGACCGTCGTCCCGCCGGATATGGCGAAGTACAAAGCCGTGTCGCGGGAGGTGTTCGCGATCTTCGGCGCCGGCGGACACGCCGTCGAGGGACTTTCGATGGACGAGGCGTTCATCGCCGTCGGCGAGGTCTCGCTCGTGGAGGCGACCGCGTTCGCACGCGAGATCCGCGCTCGCGTGTTCGAGACGGTCGGTCTGACGGTGAGCGCAGGCGTCGCGAGCGGGAAGATGATCGCCAAGATCGCGTCGGACTTCGGCAAACCGAACGGCTTGCTGGTCGTCCCGCCCGGGACGGAGCGCGAATTCTTGGCGCCGTTGCCGGTCGGGCGGCTCTGGGGAGTCGGACCGAAGACCCAGGACCGCCTGACCATGCGCGGCATCGCCACCATCGGCGACGTGGCCGCGCTTTCCGACGCGGACCTGCGCGCGCTGTTCGGCTCGAGCGCCGAGCGCGTGCGCGATCTGGCCCGCGGAATCGACCATCGCTCGGTCGATACGTCGCGCGAGACGAAGTCGATCTCGACCGAGGAGACGTTCGAGTACGACGTGACCGACGAGGCCGAACTGATCAAGGTGCTCAAGGTCCAGGCGATCGAACTGGCCGAGAGCCTGGAACGGCACGGCATGAGCGCGGCCACCGTCGGCATCAAGATCCGGCGGGCCGATCGCACCAACCTGGTGCGGCAGGTCGCGCTGACCGAGCCGACCCGCGACGCGCGGCGCATCTATCGCGCCGCGCTGCACTGCCTCAAGCGCGCCGACGTGCACGGCACGCCGGTCCGCCTGCTGGGAACGCGCCTCGCCAACATCACCGACGGCGCTCCCGCGCAGATCAGCCTGTTCGCGCCCCCCTAGACGTGGTCGGTCGCCCAGACCCCGTCTGCGGAGGACGAAGCGTGCGCCGCATCGAGCCAAGCCTTTCCGGCTTTCGTCAGCGGAGCGGCCATGAAGATCGCATCCTTCCGTTTGCGGACGGCGCCGCGTGGGAGCAGTTCGCGCGCGCGGTCGGGCGGCAGCCATCCGACGATCCGGCGCAGATCGCCGGCGGCGGCGCGCAGCAGCGGCGCGACCACGTCTTCGTCGCGATCGCCCCAGCCGAACTCGTCGACGACGTAGGCGTCGTGTTCGGGCGCGCGCACGCCGATGACGTAGCCCGCGAGCGTCCGGCCGCGCCGGATCACCAGGTTCGTCTCGCTGCCCGCGGTGTGTTCGGAGCCGTGCTTGATGCGCAGGCGGACCCAGTTCCAGACCTGGGCGTTCCGCTCGAAGCCCCAGGGGCGTTCCGCCTCGCGCGCGGCGAACGTGCGCTGCACGGCTGGCCAATCCTTGGCCTCGAGCCGCTCGACCGCGACGCGCGTGGTCGGGAGCGCGTCGGCGCGCAGCGAGATGGCGCGCGAGGGGAGCTCGACGAAGCCGATCGCGCCGTAGAACTGCGGGCGGATGTCCGAGAAGAGATAGGCGACGTCGTCGCCGGCCGCTCGCCGTTCGTCGAGCAGCGTGGCCAGCATCGCGCTTGCATAGCCGCAGCCGCGATAGTCCTCGGGCGTGAAGACGGCGCCGATCCCGGCCGCGCGCAGCTGCTTCGTGCCGAACCGGATCGTGCGCAGATAGCGCTTGCACGACGCGACCCGCATGCCGTCGACTTCGAAGCCGAAAGTCGCGTAGTTCGCGCGGCCGTACGGCGATCGCGCGACCTCGGTGGTCTGGCGCTGATAGGTCGCGAGATCGCGCCGGCCGGCCCACAGCTTGGCCGAGAGCGGGAGGACCTCGCGCGCGAACGCGTCCGCCGGGATCTCGATCAATCGCGTGCTCATCCGGGTGTCAGATCCTCGCTGCCGAGCGGACGCGCGGCGCGCAGCTCCTGCAAGAACTCCGGCGCGGTCAATCCGCGGGTCGGACGGTCCCAAGCGGTCACCAGGACCGTCTTGCGCGCGCGGGCCAGTGCGTAGTTGAAGGCGCGGCGTTCCTCGTCGTTGTAGCGTTCGCGCGCTTTCGTGCGGTAGACGTAGTACGAGAACTTCGCCGTCCGCGCCTCGGTCGCATCGCCCACGTTGTCCTTGGCGACGGTGCCGAGATTCGGGCTGTACACGAACGAGTCGGGCACGTACCAGCGCGGGAACGCGCCCGGCTTGGCGTTCGGGACGATCACGTGGTCGAACTCCGAGCCGCGCGCGGCCTCGATCGAGATCAATCGCACGAAGCCCTCTTCGCTGGTCTCTTCGCAGCTCTCGAACTCGCTCTGCGCGCGCGCCTCGGCGTCGACCAGGAAATCGCGCATCGTCGCGTTCGGCATCCGTTCGGCGAACCGGTCGATGCGCGCGAGCAAACGCCGCAGAATCGCGGCCTGCGCGCGCGCCGCGGCGGACGGCGGTGCTCCGCGCGGCGCCAGGCCTTCGCCCCAGACCAGCCGGGCCAGGTCGCCGAGGGCGAGGCGCGTCGAAGCGTCGACCCAGCCTTCGCGCAGGCGGCGGAAGCGCTCGACGCGGGCGCGCGCCGTCTCCGAGAGCGACGGGTCCGCCTCGCCGCGGATGACGTTCCAGCCGAGGCGCAGATCGCGACGCGGGTCCCAGCGCTTGGCGCGCGTCTGCGGCGATGCGTCGTCCTCTTCGAAGAGCAGCGTCTGGGCGTCGGGCGGCTCGCCGCAGAGCGTCGCGAGGGTCGCATCGGAGAGCGCCACCGCCGGTCCGGCCAGCGTGCGCAGTAGGTAGTCGTGGCGGAACGGATCGACCACGTTCCAGAGCAGCGCGATCGCGTCGAGCGCGCGCGGATCCTCGAACACGTTGGCGTCGCCGACCGCGATGGCCGGCACGTCGCGCGCCAGCAGGGCGTCCTCGTAGGCGCGCACGTGGCGCACCGAGCGGAAGACGACCGCGATCTCGTCGGGCGCGGTGCCGTTGCGGATCAGGTCCGCGACGTGATCGGCGACGAACGCGGCCTCGGCGCGTTGATCGCGCGCGCGGTACAGGCGCAGATGCGTGCCGCCGGGATCGGCCGTCTGACGCGAGCGGTGGCGCACGGCGCATTCGAAGCGTTCGGACGCGAGCGCGAAGACCCGGTCGGGGCGCGCGCCGCGGAAGGTGCCGGTCGCGCCGTTCGGATCGCCCGCCAGAGTGACGCCTTCGAGCGTCTCGCCGCGGATGGCTTGAAGCAGACCGAGTTCCCCGAGGTTCAGCTCCTGGGCCTCGTCCACGAAGACCGACGTCCAACGCTCGCGCACGGTCGCGCGCAGCCCGGGCCGCGCCTCGATCGCGGCGATCGCCTCGACGATCGCGTCGCGGCCGGTCATCACGCCTTCGCGTTCTTGCAGATCGACGTACGAGCGATACAGCTTGGCGAGGATCTTGGCGAGCGAGATCTCGTGGCGGAACTGGCGCTGCAGTTCCTTGGCGTCGACCGCGAGCGAACCCCGATGGGCCTCCTTCGTATACATCAACAGATCGCTGTGCGCGAGGTTGGGCGTGTGCCCGTAGAAGTTGGTCGCCCCGACCTGCGAGGTCTGCAGGAACGTCTCGGGCGAGATCGCGCTCTCGCGCAGCTTGCGCACCAGACGGAACGCGGACGCGAGGAAGCGCGACGGCATGCGCAGCCCCGAGACCTCGACGTCGACGCTGGTGTCGACGATCTCCGGCCAGTCGAGCGAGAGCAACGGCTCGGCGGCGCGCTCGAAGAGCGCTTCGGCGGCGATATCGTCGACGATCCGCGCGCCGGTCAGGTCGGCCGCGAGCTCGCCGAAGGTCGTGCCGGCGGCCTCGCCCAGACGGCGCCGCATCGCGTCGAGCGCGAACGGCGTCGGCGCCAGCAGCAGCGCGCGCCCCGCGCCGTCGCGCGCGACCGCTTCGCGATAGCGCTCCAGCAGCACGCTGGTCTTGCCGGTGCCGGGGCCGCCGACGATCGCCAGGCTCACCGCGCGAACTTCTCTTCGGGCGTGGCCGGTCGGTCGTTGCAGGCCAGCTTGTAGGCGCAATAGGTGCACGCGCCCGGGTCGGCGGTGGCCGGGAACGCCGTCAGCGAGCCGTCGCTGAGGATGCGGCACAGCTCGCCCATCTTCACGCGGGCGCGCTCCAGGTCGGCGACGCCGATCGTGCCGGTCGGCGCGCCGGAGCGTCGCGACTCTTCGCGCGCGACCGGCACGACCTCCAGCTCGATCGGGCGCACGTCGCTCGAGGCGTCCTTGAGCGGGATCAGCGAGAGGGTCGCGACCCGGTCGCCCTCGGCCTCGCGCGCCCAGTAGTAGAACGGCAGCTGGAAGTCGTGGAACGTGCGGACCTTCTCGCGGTACTCGGCCGCACTCTCTGCGATCGCGCCGGTCTTGTAGTCGACGATGGCGACGTTGCCGGTCGCATCGTCGCGGTCGAGCCGGTCGATGAAGCCGATGAAATCGTAGCCCACGACCTTCTTGGCTGCGTGGAGTTCGCGCCCGACGATCGTGAACGGCGCCCGCTTGGCCTTGGCGACCAGCCAGGTCACGTAGCGTTGGGCGGTGCGCTGGGCGCGACGGACCTGCAGTTCGTACTCGACCGCGGTCTCGAAATCGTCGCGATGACCGGCGAAGGCCCGTGCGACGTCGCTGCGGATCCGGTCGCGCATCGTCGCTTCGTGGGCGGGCTCCGGGTGGACGAACGTCTCGTGGAAGTCCTCGAGCGCCGTGTGGAAGGCCGTGCCGTAGAACGACGCCGACGAGCCGCGATCTTCGACCGCGTTGCACGTATAGCGGTAGTACCACTTGCGCGCGCAGTCGGCGTACGCATTGAGCGCCGAGGCGGAGAAGTGCGGCTGCCGCGCGCGCAGCGGTGCGCCCGGCTCGCGATCGACCGATACCGCGAGCTCGATCGGCGCGTCGACCGGGGTCGAGGCGGGCGGCAGCGGCGCGGCGTCGGGGAAGACGCTCGGATCGTGCTCGTAGGCATCGAGCTTCTTGGCGAAGGCGAAGACCGCGTCGCGGTCGTCGGCGGCCAGCGCGAGCCGCTCGCGCGCGATCGCCTGGCGCAGGCCGCCGACGTGCTGCGCCACGACCGCTAGGGCGGCGGCGACGTCGTGCGGGACACCGGAAGCGGGCGAGCGCAGAAGGCGCAGCGCGACGTGCTCGTCGATCATGAACGAGCGTTGCTTTCCCGGTCAGCACCAGGCGCCCTTGCGGGCGCCGTCAAAACGCGCCGGAGTGAGACGCATCGTGGTCGGCATCAGCGGCGCCAGCGGCAGCGCGTACGGATATGCGGCGCTGCAGGCGTTGCGCCTGGTCGAGGGGATCGAGACCCACCTGGTGCTCACCGACGCGGCGAAGCGCACGCTCGCGCTCGAGACGCCGTACGCCGCCGAGGACTTCGAGAGGCTGGCCGACGTCGTCTATCGCGAGGGCGACTTGGCGGCCTCGATCTCGAGCGGCTCATTCGTGACGGACGGCATGCTGGTTATCCCGTGCTCGATCAAGAGCGCGAGCGCGATCGCCTACTCGATGAACGACACGCTGCTGGTGCGGGCCGCCGACGTCTGCCTTAAGGAGCGCCGCCGGCTGGTGCTGGTCGTGCGCGAGACGCCGCTCCACCTCGGCCATCTGCGTACGCTCACCCAGCTCGCGGAGATCGGCGCCACCATCCTCCCGCCGATGCCGGCCATGTACGCCAAACCGCAGACCGTCCAAGACGTGGTCAACCACACCGTCGGCAAGGCCCTCGATCAGTTCGGCATCGAGAACGACCTCTTCAAGCGCTGGACCTCGCCGGAGTAGCCTTAGCCGGCGACGGATTTGACGGTGACGAGCAGCGTGATCGGCTCTTCACCGTCCTTGCGGATCATCGTGATGCCGACGGCTTGCGTGCCCCACGCGAAGCGGAAGTCGAAGTCGAAGCGCGACACGGCGTTGCCTTGAAGCGCGGCGAAGTCGTCGAAGCGGCCCTTGAAATCCTGGACGGCGGTGCAGGGTGCCACGTCTTTCCAAAAATTGAGACCGACCGTCTCGACGTGCTCGCGGCGAGCGAGTTTCGCTTCCGCTTTGTTGTACTGCAGGATGGTGCCGCCCCGGTCAAGGACGATCACGCCGGTCGGATGGCTCTCGATCTCCGCGCGCGTCAGGTTGAAGAGTTCGGAATCCTGGGAGTCCGTCACGTCGTATCTCCATGGCTGGTGGGGTGTTCGCCCTTGAAACCCGGCCGATCGGCGAATGGATGCAAGGCTTTCACCAGCGCCTCGGCTGCCGCGACGTCGCTGACGCGGTCGACGTTGACCGCCGTCTCCGCGAACGGGGAGACGATCGCGCGGGCTTTCATGCCGAGGAGCTGGCTCGCGCGGGCTTCGGCGGCCTCGAGGGTGAGTTGGCGGACGGCGAACGTGAGGAGCACGTCCCAGCCGAAGATCCCGGCGAGCGCGAGCGGATTCTTGCGCGCGGCGCCGAGCTTTTCGATGAAGCGCTCCAACGCGGGCAGCGCGCGCGGTTTGATGACGATCATGCCGCCGCCGCAGTACGTGCCGCCCTTGAGGTGCGCCCAGGTGTGCGGAAGGTCGGGATACGCGTCGAGATGTTTCTGCTTCTCGAGGCAGCCGTAGCCGACATCCGGATCGGCGGTCAGGCCGCGGCGCACGAAATCCGTGACGGCGGCCTCGCCGAGGATCGGCAGGTCCGATGCCGAGACGAGCACCAGCTCGTCGGGCGGCGATCCGGCAAGGCCGTTGCGCAGGCTTTCGGTGATGCGCACGCCGTCGGGGCGGCACTCGTCCGCGCCGGCCAGCGCCGGATGCGCGTGGGCGGCGAGCGGCGCGACCGCGACGATCCGGCCGACCTCGGCGCTCGAGCGCAGTCCTTCGATGGTGCGCTGCGCGAGCGTCTTGCCGGCGATCTCGACGAAGGCTTTGTTCGGCGCGCCGGGCTGCAGGGCGGCCAGTTCGTCGGCCGGACCGCCCGCCAGGACGATCGCGGTGATCCCGCTCACGCGGGGACGGTTCCTCGCCAGCTCCCCGGGTGAGCGACCGAGGTCGCGAAGACGGCGTAGTCGGGAGGCAATGCCAGCGCCTCCCGCATCGCCGCACACTCGTCGGCGGTGCGGAGGAGCGCGAAGACGCACGCGCCGGAACCGGCCAGCATCGGCCGCTCGCAGCCGGCTTCTCGCAGCGCGATCAGGGCGCTCGCGATCTCCGGGTGTGCGGCCGCTACGACCGGTTCGAAATCGTTCTGTTGGAGCGCGTAGACCTCGTCGAACGCGCCGCGCTGGAGGGCGTCGAGCGCGCGCAGGCTGACCGAGTCCTTGCGCGGGCGCGACGGGCGCGCCACCAGGTCCAAGGCGGCGTACGCGTCCGCCGAGGAAACGCCGATCGGCGGTTTGACGATGAGCACGTGCCAGAGCGGGAGCGCGCCGACCGCGGTCACGCGTTCGCCGGTCCCTTCGACCAGCGCGCCGGTCTGGACCAGGAAGAACGGCACGTCGGAACCGAGCGTGCGGGCGATCTCGAGCCACTCGACGCCGGGCAGCGGGCCGAAGGCGCCTTCCATGGCGGCCAACAGCACGGTCGCCGCGTCGCTCGAACCGCCGCCTAGGCCGGCCTGGGTAGGAATGTGCTTATGCAGATCGATATGCGCCGGGGCCGCGCTGGCGAGCGCCCGGAAGGCGCGCTCTGCCAAGTTGTTCGGCCCGAGCCGCGGGTCGTCGCAGCGGAACGAGAACGTCTGGTCGGGCTCGAGGACGATCTCGTCGGCCAGCGCCAGCGGCACCATGACGCTGCGGAGCCCGTGGAAGCCGTCGGGACGCCGGTCCAGGACCTCGAGGGTCAGGTTGATCTTGGCGGGCGCTTGCAGGCGCGTCTGGCTGGACATCGCGCTGTGGCGTTTTCCCAGGGGCGGAACTTCCCTCTTTCCCGCGTATCGGTCGAACGATGATCCGAGCGAGCTACGATGCCCAGCACAACGAATTCTGCGCCTACGTCCTGCCCGAGTCGCAGACGCCCTACGGGATGCTCCTCGGCAACCTGAAATCGTACGCCCAGTCGACCGGCAAGAGCGGGGTGCGCGGCCTGTGGGACGCCGACACCGACCGCATCATCTTCGGCACGCATCAGATCGCCTATCGCATCGGCGGCGGGTCGCAGACGTTCTTCCCGCACCAGGTCGAGCGCGAGTTCACGTTCCTGCCGTACGCGCAGATCGCCGAGTTCACGCTCGACCATCGCGTCCACGTCTCCGAGGCGTTCTTCGTGCCGCACGGGCCGGCGTTCGAGCGATCGGTCTCGTTCGTTGTCGACGTCACGCTCTACAACCCGACGGCCGAGACCGTCGAGGTCTCGCTCTTCCCGTGGGCGCTGCTGGTCGGCCAACGCTTCTACGGCGAGCCGGAGCACGAGGTCCGCGCCAACGTCGACGGCGACTTCATCTGTTCGCACAACCAGGAGAACGGCTACGAACGCTGGTGGGGCGCGTCCCGTGCGCCGCACGCCGCGGTCGTCTCGCTGCGCGAGCAGGCGCTGCTGCAGAACATGCGCCGCGGGACGCTGCGGCCCGAGCAGCATCGCGACGAGGTGACGCCGGAACAGGCCGAGTGGGTCAGCCGGCGCATCTACGGCGCGTTCGAATACCGTCTCACGGTGGCCCCGGGCGCGCGCGAATCGCTGCGCGTCGCGGTGGTGGCGAACGCCGACGGCGGGAAGGCCAAGCAGGCCCTGCAGGCCTTGCTGGCCGACGACCGCGCCCTGCACGATACCCAGCGCTACTTCGCCGGCAGGCTCGCCGACGCGCGCTTCATGACGCCGTCGCCGCAGATCTCGCGCGGCGTGGTCTGGGCCAAGGCGAACATGCTGCGGATCGTCAAGGAGTATCCGCACGGCTGGGGATCGACCAACTCTCCGCCGTCCGACATCCTGGTCTCGCGCGACACGTCGTGGTTCGTCCACGGCTACGACTACTTCATGCCCCGGTTCAGCCGCGACGCGCTCGACGTCTTCAGCCGCAACGTCGAGGAGAGCGGCCTGATGATCGAATACATCCGCGGCGTCAACGCCTTCAAGACCGCCTACGACCTGAACGTCAACGACGACACGCCGCTCCACCTGATCGCGATGCTGCACCACTACAACGCGACCCTGGACGACGGGTGGGTGCGCGAGCATCTGGCGCTGATCGTCAAGATCGCCGACTACATGCTGACGCAACGCGACAAGAACGGCCTGCTGTTCGCCAACGCCAAGGGCGTGGACATGTACGGCATCTCGTCGTGGCGCAACATCATCCCGTACTACACGCTCGAAGGCGCGGTCACCGAGATCAACGCCGAGGCGGTCTTCGCGTTCGAAGCGGCCGCCATGCTGTGCGCGGTGGCGGGCGACAACGCGCACTGGGAGACGTACGAGCGCGAGGCCAAGGCGATGCGCGAGGCGATGATGAGCTATCTCTTCAACGCCGATACGGGCGGATTCGTGCTCAACTACGACGGCAACATGAACTACCAGGACAACTTCACGGCCGACGAGGTGTTCCCGGTGCTCTTCGGCGTGGCCGATGCGGAACAGCGCCGCGCGATCCTGCGCCGCCTGAGCGAGAGCGATTTCATCACGCCGGTCGGCTTGCGGACGATCTCGACGGCGGACAGCTGGTACTTCCCGTCGCACGGCTTCGGGCTGTTGGGCGGCGTGTGGCCGGACCTGACGCTGTGGTTCGTGGTGGCGCTCGCGCGCAACGGGTCGATCGATTCGGCGGTGCACTTCCTCGAGGCGATCTACGCGACCATGGAGGCGGGCAGCGAGCGCAACACCGTGCCGGGCGAGTTCGGCGAATGGTTCGACGGCGGTTCGCTCACCAACCGCGGCATGTATCTCTCGCCCTGGACCGGCGCGAAGTATCTGTGGGCGGTCGCAGAGACGGTCGGCGGTCTCGACGGCTACCGCACCAGCGGCCGGCCGCATCTCGCGCCGATGGCGCCGGAGTCGTGGAACTGGGTGGCGGCCGCGCGCGTGCATTGGGGCGGCAAACGCCGCACCTACGTGATCGACCTGAAGACCAAGACGATCTACGGCGACATGCCCGAGCTTTCGGCCGAAGAACCGTTCACGTGCATCTACGCCGGTCGCGACGTGAGCGACGAGGTCGTCACTTCGCCGGTCGAGGTCGGCGCGATCGCGTTCGAAGACGAGGCCGGGTCGGTCCGGCTGTTCCTCTGCAATCTGCACGACCTGCCGCGCCAGGTCGAACTGGAGTTTCGCGGGCACACGTCGCGGGTGAAGATGGTTCCGGGCGAACTGCGCGAGGTCCAGTTGATCGGCACGGCTCGCGATCAGACCGCCCGCAAGGCCAAGCGCGACATCGCCAAGGTCGTCGCCCCAGCCTAAACGAACCCGGTTTCTCCCATGCTCGACCCCTCGAAACGGTTTCTGACCCTGGTCCTCGTGCTCGGCACCGCCGTGCTGCTGCTCGCCATCGCCATCGGCGAGGGCATGGGCGACAAGGTGCTCGGCACCGCCACCGAGCGCCGCTTGGGAGGGTTGCCGAGCATCGTGGTCACGCCGGCGCCGAGCCAGACCATGGGGCCGTACGGCCCGGACTGGAAGCGCTCGCAGTCGCTCGCCGCGGCGCCCGACCCCGGCTTCCCCGATCCGCGGATACCGCCCCAGCCGCTTCCGACGCCCCCGCCGCGGCCGACGCCTGGGGCCGCCCCGCGTCCGACCCCGACCTACAATCCCGCCGTCCCGGTCTGGCGCCAGAAGCCGCTGCCGACCGTCTCGCCATCGGCGACGCCCGCCGAGACCGGCGTAAGCCCGGCCCCCGCCAAGGAGACCCCCGTCCCCGGTCCGAGCGTCCCGCCGCAGGATTGAAATGTCCCTAATGTCTCCATTGGAATAGCCTGGTACGATAGAGACACCATCCCTCGACTACGCGGCTTCGCCGCTACGCTCGGGATGACACGTAGGGAAATAGGAGACCATCGTGGCCGAGAAGGGCACCCTCACCGTCAAGCGCGGGCTCGCGCAGATGCTCAAGGGCGGCGTCATCATGGACGTCGTCACGCCGGAGCAGGCCGTCGTCGCGCAGGAAGCCGGCGCCGTCGCCGTCATGGCGCTCGAGCGCATCCCGTCCGACATCCGCGCGATGGGCGGCGTCGCCCGCATGTCCTCGCTCGAACTCGTGCAGGGCATCATGGACGCGGTCACCATCCCGGTCATGGCCAAGTGCCGGATCGGCCATTTCGCCGAAGCCCAAGCGCTGCAAGAACTCGGGGTCGACTTCATCGACGAATCCGAAGTGCTCACCCCGGCCGACGACAAGTACCACTGCGAGAAGGCGCCGTTCACCACGCCGTTCGTGTGCGGTTCGCGCGATCTCGGCGAAGCGCTTCGCCGCATCGCCGAAGGCGCCGCGATGATCCGCAGCAAGGGCGAGGCCGGCAGCGGCAACATCGTCGAGGCGGTGCGCCACATCCGCGCGATCACCGACGCGATCCGCGAACTGACGCTCGTGCCGAAAGAGCAGCTGGTCGCGCGCGCCCGCGATCTCGGCGCGCCGCTCGAACTCGTGCAGGAAGTCGCCGCGACCGGCAAGCTGCCGGTGGTCCTGTTCTGCGCGGGCGGCGTCTCGACGCCGGCCGACGCCGCGCTGATGATGCAGCTCGGCGCCGAAGGCATCTTCGTCGGCAGCGGCATCTTCAAGTCGAAGGACGCCAAGGCGTTCGCCAAGGCGATCGTCGACGCGACCACCCACTACGCCGATCCGAAGACGATCGTCGCCGCCTCCAAGTCGCTGGGCCTCAACGAAGCGATGCCGGGAATCGACCTGCGCAAGCTGGCCGATTCCGAGATGCTCTCGTCCCGCGGAGTCTGACCGCGTGGGGGTGACCGTCGGCGTTCTGGGCCTGCAAGGCGACGTCGTCGAACATCTGGCCGCGCTGCGCGCGGCCGGGGCCGACGCCGTCGAGGTGAAGACGCGGGCCGATCTGGCGCGGGTCGACGGCCTGGTGATCCCGGGCGGCGAGTCGACCACCGTGATGAAGCTGCTGGCGCGCTTCGAGATGGCCCAGCCGATCGTCGAGCGCGTGCGCGCCGGCATGCCGCTCTGGGGCACGTGCATGGGCATGATCGTCGCCGCCAAGGACGTCGCCGGCCTGGATCAGCCGACGCTCGGCTTGATCGACATCACCGTTCGGCGCAACGCGTTCGGCCGTCAGAACGACTCGGCCGAGGTGCCGCTCGCGATTCCGGCGCTCGGAAGCACGCCGTTCCCGGCCGTCTTCATCCGCGCGCCTTGGATCGAACGCACCGGGCCGCGGGTCGAACTGCTCGCCGAACGCGACGGCCACGGCGTGATGGTCCGCGAGGGGAACGTGCTGGGTACCTCGTTCCACCCCGAACTGACCGGCGACCACCGGGTCCACGGCTACTTCTTGGAGATGGTCCGGGAGGCGACAAAAGTAGGGAAGGCGTCGCCGGCCGCGTAACCTTTCGAGGGCATGATCTCCGCAGCTCCGCCCCATGGGGGCATACGAGTGCAACCAGAAGACCGTTGGAGTACGCAGACTCCCCCCGGCATGCGATCATTTTGTCACGAGGCGCGGTTTTCGACCGCGCCTCGCCTCATTCTCGGGCGCGCCAGATGACGGAAGTCCTGGTCCTCAACTTCACCTACGAGGCGATGAACGTCACTTCGTTCCAGCGCGCCGTCCGGCTGCTGTTCGCCGGCAAGGCCGAGATCGTCCACAACCGCGACAAGACGATCCACTCGACCTCGTTCGAGATGCGGCTGCCGTCGATCATCCGGATGCTCTACTACATCCGGCGTCCGATGCAGAAGGTCGCGCTGACGAAGAAGAACGTACTGATCCGCGACGATTACGAGTGCCAGTACTGCCACATCCGCGGCGAGAAGCTGATGACGGTCGACCACGTGCTGCCCAAGAGCCGCGGCGGACCCTCGACGTGGGAGAACCTGGTCTGCGCGTGCATGCGCTGCAACAACCGCAAGAACAACCGCACGCCCGAAGACGCCAACATGCCGCTCAAGCGCAAACCTCGCCAGCCGAAGTACATCCCCTGGATCCAGGTCAAGCGCAACACCCTCCCGGGCGAGTGGCACAAGTTCTTGTTCCTGTACAACGTCTCGATCGACGAACGGGTCGAAAGCTAGCCTTTCGCCGCCGCCGGGAACGCCTTCGCCCAGGCCGCTTCGATCTTCTCCGGCGTGGGTCTCTCGATCACGCTCGCGACGCAGCCGTCGGGCCGGATGACGAGCGCGGCCGGCGTCTTGACGTGCCAGCGTTTCGGTAATGCGGGGATGTGGATGGCCTCGCGACCGCCCGTCTTGGCGTTGCCGATCGCGAGCAAGGCGGCCCTGCCTTTGCGGACCTCGTTGATGCGCCGGCCGTCGGGCAGGCGCAGATCGCCGACGCGGCGGCCGGCGACCGGATGGCGGGAGTCGACGATCGGCGATCTGGTATAGCGCCCGTTGAGCATGCCGAGGCCGCGGGCGGCCTTGCGCTGCATGCCGACGCCGCGCAACGCGCGGCGTAACAGGTTGAGGCCGCGCTTCTTGAACCAGCTCTGCGTCAACTGGCCGTAGCGCGCGAGACGATTGGCGTAGTTCTCGACCGAGTCGGTCATCATCTCGCGGCGCTCGAGGTCGTAGCTGTCCAGCAGCTTGCGCGCGTCTCCGCCCGCGAGCGCGTAGGCGAGCTTCCACGCCAGGTTGGCCGCATCGTGGATGCCGACGTTGAGGCCCTGGCCGCCGGCCGGGCTGTTCAGGTGTGCGGCGTCCCCGGCCAGCGCGACCCGACCTTTGACGAACCGCTGCGCGTGATTGCGATGGATGGTGAAGAAGCCGC
>JANWKW010000039.1 GCA_025451135.1 Vulcanimicrobiia bacterium
CCGCCGCTGGAGCTTTGGAACGTGCCGAAGCCGTCCACGTCGGCGTCGCGGCCCCACCACTGTTCGGCCTGGAAGTCGAAGCGTTTGACGCGCGCGTGGCCGAGCAGCCCGAGGCGGTTGTAGCCGTCCTCGAAGGCGGGGCGTCCCGTCGGCACGATCCGGCGCGTCCCGGCGATGTCCTCGGCGCCGATATCGATCCCGTTGCCGATCGGCGCGTCCGCGAAGAAGCCGATCTCGGGTGCGGCCGCGCTGCTGATCACGCCGGTCGGGATCGGCTTGCCGCCGTACGCCGCGCCCTTGTACTCGCCGAGCGACGCGGTCAGGTCGAACCTGGCCGCGCCGATCGTGCGTTCGGCCTGGACGCCCCAGCGGGGCGACGAGAGCGGCAGGTCGTTCAAGCCGACGTGCGCGCCGTAGTAGCCGTACGGTGCCAGGTCGTCCAGACGCTGGCCGGGCGATTGCGCGAGCGGCAGCTCGAAGAGCCCCGCCCGATAGAGCGAGCGCGTGTGCGCGTTGTAGCTGTCGAGGTAGCCGAGGAAGACGCCTCCCGGTCCGCCGCCCGCGCCCAGGCTGTAATGCAGAAACGCGGAGATCGCTCCGACGTCGGCGTTCGCCAACACGATGCCGCCCGGCGAGAAGCGCTGGCTGCCGGCCACCGGATCGCGTTCGTATTCCATCTGATAGCGGATGGCCGCGAGCGTCGTGCCGTGCTTTGGCAGCGGCAGACGGTAGCCTTGGCTGCGGAACTTCAGCCCGAACGCGTTGAGTTCCGGGAGCACGCTGTGGCAGGCGCTGCACTGGAGGTGATAGCGCTGTGCGAAGATCGGGATCGCCCAGGCCGGCTGCATCGCGAGCAGCATGTACGCCGCGAGCATGGCGGCGAACGCCAAGAACAGTTTACTGCGCAACGATCTCTCCTCGCATCGGCGAGCCGTAGTGATAGAAGCATCCGTAGATGTAGGTGCCCGCCGCGGTCACGGCGAGCGTCTGCGACGTCGAGCCGGGCGAGAGGATGCCGCTCGACCAGGCGTCGGTGATGTTCGCGCCCGCTCTCGTCTGAGCCGACGTGCTGAACGGCGATCCGGCCGGGAACGCGGTCGCGCCCGGGACGAGCGTGGCGGTATGGTTGATGCCGGTGCCGTCGGAGTTGGTGAAACGGACGCTATCGCCGACGCGCACGTTCGTGAGCGCGGGAGCGAAACCGCCGGCCTGGCCGGCGGGGACGGTGGAGGGCGCGTGCAGCGTGAGATCGACGTCGATGGTGACGAGGCTGCCGCCGCCTCCCCCGCCCCCGCCGCCGCTCCCCGGCGTCAGCGACGCAGCACCGGGCGTGCAGCCGCCGAGGAGCGACGCCGATGCGATCAGCGCGAATATCCGGTGGGTCATCATCGGGCGAGAACCTTCCATTGTCGCTGCACCGTCGAGACGATTTGCTGCGAGAGATCGTTGGATGCGAGCAGCGACGTCCGGACGATCCCGTGCTTGTCGACCAGGTAGACGAAGGTGGTATGGACGTCGGCGTATCCGTCCCCACCGCGATTCGCGGTGACGCGGAACGCCTGCATCACCGCGTGGACGTCGGGAACGGCGCCGCCGGCGATCAGCCAGGATCGCGGATCGGCGTCGAACGTGCGCGCGAGCTTCTTCATGTCGGCGATCGTGTCGCGCTCCGGATCGAGGGTGATGGTCACGAAACGCACCCGGAAATCGCGGGCGCGCGCGTCCGCGACCGCCTGCCCGATCTGCGCGTCGACCAGCGGGCAGACGTCCTTGCAGTGGGCCGAGACGAACGTGACGACCAGGGGCGTGCCGCGGAGATCCGCGAGCGAGAAGACACGACCGGTCTGATCGACCAGTCGCGCTTCCCGCGCGGCGTGCGCGGACGGGGCGAGGGCGGCGACCGTCAGGAGGACGATCGCCGCGATTGCGCTCCGCACGCTAGCAGTAGATCCCGACGCATCCGCCGCCGCCGCCGCCGGCGCCCGGATTCGGAGTGGCTTGCGGGCCGGGCGTCGCGGTGTTGGAGACCTGGATGACGTCCCGCATCTGCGGAGCGCTCAGGTAGTGGTAGGCGCAGCCGAAGTAGTACGTGCCGGCGGTCGGAAGGGCGATCGAAACGCTCTGGCCCCCGTTGATGTTGCCGCTCGCGTAGGTCGCGCTCATGCCGCCGCCGCTGGCGGTCGTGGTGAGCGTCGGATTCGCCGGAAAGCCCGCCGTGCCGACGACGTCGAGGGTGTGCGGTGTCGCCGCCGAGAGGTTCGAGACGGTGATCGTGCTGCCGACCGGAAACGCCAGCGTCTGCGAGTACGTAGTCTGCGTGTATCCGCCGATCTGACCGAATGTGGGATCGGCGAGGCTGCCGATGCCGGTGGTGGGAAGCGCGACGCCGACGGCGAGCGGTGCGACGGTCGGAGCGGCCGTCGGGGCTGCGGTCGGACCGGGCGTCGGGGTCGCACTTCCGCCGCTCGGCGGCGCATAACCGCCGCCTCCGGAACCGCCGCCGCCGCCGCAGGCGGCGAGCGCGGTGGCCGCGAGCAGCGCGGCGATCAGTATTCGTTTGTGCATGGCGTGTCTCCCAAGACGAGTGCTTGGGGATCACGGTACGGCGGAGTTCTGAAAAAAGTGTGAGGCGCGCGCTATTCCGGCGCGATCGCGTTGCGCATGGAGAGCGCGAGATTGACGAGCGCCGTATCGCCGTCGGCGTCGTGCGCGGCTCGTTCGAAGGCGGCGCGCGCCTCGATGCGTTTGCCGGTGCGCAGAAGCACGGTGGCCAGCGCGAAACGGGCGCGCGCGTAGGTCGGCGAGAGATCGAGCGAGGCGGCGAATTCGCGTTGCGCGTCGGTCGTCCGGCCGAGCTGCAGTTCGGCCAGGCCGAGATCGTAATGCGCCACGGCGTACGACGGATCGGAGGCGAGCAGCCGTCCGAAATCGGTCTGGGCCGTCTTGGAGTCGCCGGTCGCGAGGGCGACGATGCCGCGCGAATACAGGGCACGCGCCGAATCGGGCGCGATCCCCAGGAAGCGATCCGCGGTGGCGCGAGCGTCGGCCAGATCGCCGCGCCGCAGGTCGACGCTGATCAGGTTGGCCATCGCGGCGAGGAAGCCGGGGTCGAGCGCGATCGCGGCGTGCAGGTGGGGGGACGCATCGTCGTCGCGCCCGACGTGCGCGTACGCGAGCGCGAGATCGTAGTGCGCGGTCGAGCCTTGCGGTTCGGCCGGCGCGAGCGCGACGATGCGCTCGAACTCCGGGATCGCTCGATCCCATCGGCCGCGCTCCTCGGCGTCGAGGCCGATAGTGAACCGCTCGGTGACCTCGCGCCGCATCGCCTGCGCGTGCAGCGCGGTCGCGTCGGTCGTGCGCCGGACGGGATGCGGGGTCGGATACATCTGCGCGCGCGCGAATCCGGTGCAGGCGACCGATGCGGCCAGCGCGAGCGCGAACCCGATGCGCACGACGCCTACTTCGCCGGATCGCCGGGAAGCATCGCCTCGCGCCGTTCGGCGGTCGCGGCGGCCTGCTCGGGTTTGCATTCCCAGCCCTTGCGGCCGGCTTGCGTGATCGGAGCGAGCAGAACCGGCGGCTCCGACGGCATCAGAGCGTCCGCGGTACGGATGTCCAGGGACGGTGCGTTGGCATAGGCGATTCCGGCTCCGGCCGCCGCTAGTGCGAGCAGGCCGGAGAGGACGAGCCGCGGGACCATCTGCCTTGACATCCCCTTGATTATAGCCGAATCTCTGAAGAATCCGTGAACCGCTCCGTACTCTTTCCCCTCGCGTTCTGCCTTATCGGTGCCACGGCGGCGCCCACGCCCCTCATTACCGGCTCGGTTCGCGACCAGAGCGGAGCCCCGATCGTCGGAGCGCTGGTCTCGGTCCGGGGCGGTGCCGGAACGGTCCGAACGGAGGCGGACGGCACGTTCGCCCTTAGCGGCGAAGGCGACCGGGTCCAGATCCGCTGCCGGTATTGCCGGCCGACCGTGGCGCGCGTGGCCGCGGACGGAACGGTCGTGGCGATCGTCCGGCGATATACCGCCCTCGCCCAAAACGGGCCGTCGAGCGACGACATCGCCGCCTTGCCCTATGCCCACATCGAGTCGGACCTCGCGCTGACGCCGTTCGTCCAGCTGGAAGACTCGCGTACCGCCATCCCCGGCCCGCAACTGAGCGATCGCGGGAGCCAGCGCGGCGGCGGGCTGGTCCTGGATGCCGGGATCCCCGACTACGACGTGATCTCGAACGTCTCGCCGTTCCTGACGATTCCGCAGCGCTATATCCAGGACGCGACCGCCGCGCCCGCGAGCGACGCGTACCGCTACGGCGATCTGGCAGACGGCGGTACGTTCGCGCTGGATGCCGCGAGCGAATCGCGCGACGCGGTGGCGACCGGCGGTTCCGACGGCGCGATCCGAGCGGGCATCTCGAACGCGATCTCGAGCGTCGCGGCCGGTCTCTCGCGAAACCAGGTGGAGCGGCGCGAACGCATCGACGGTTCGCTGCTGGTGCCGGTTCGGGATGGCACCCTGGGTCTGCAGGCGACGGCGTCGGACGGGCGCACGACGCCGTACGAGACGGACGAGATCTACGCGAGCTATGCGGCGGCGCACGCGTCGTACGAGCGCACGCGCGCGTTCACGCTGCGGGTCGACGCCTACGGCGATCGCGGGACCTACGAGGCCGCGTCCCAGGGTTTGCCGTTGCGGACCGAGTGGAGCGACGCGGGTGCCGCCGTGACGGTCCGTTCGAATGCGGCGGTCGCACCATTCGCGACCTTCGGCGTGCGCTCGAGCACCGGATACTACGACGCCGAACGCTTCGGGATCGCGCGGTTCGGCGCGTCGCTGGGGCAGGCCCAGATGAGCGGCGGCGTGCGCGCGAGCGGCTCGTGGTACGACGTGGTGGCGGCGTTCGGCGCCTACGACGCGTCCTATACGGGCGGCGTCTACGGCCTCGAATTCCCGCAGAGCGCGCAGATGACCGCGCCGCTCCTGCGCGTGCGCGTCAGCCCGGACGATCGTTGGTCGCTGACGGCAAGCACGAGCGGGGGCTTCCTGCTGCCGACCCTGTTGACGCGATACAGCGTCGAGGCGCCGTACGACGTCGTCTACGTCGATCGCGACGTCACCCACGAAGCGACCGTGGAGTACACCGACGGCGCGCGGGTGCGGTTCGCGCTGACCGGTTTGCAGCGCTACGTGAAGGGCGACGACAACGGGCGCGTCGGCGGCGCCGGCGCATCGGTCGCGTGGCAGGTCGCGCCGGACGTTTCGCTGCGCGCCGCGGTGCTGCGGTCGAGCCCGTCGTTCAGGTCACATCAGGGCCTGCGATTCGGGGTCCCTCCGGTGCCGGCGACGACCGGCTCGTTGTGGCTGACGTACGACCTGACGAACGCCCTTCGCGTCGACGCGATCTGGCGCCAGGATCTGATCGACTATCTGCCCGACGCGCACCTCGACGGATCCGTCTCGGCGCCGCTGGGGCGCGACCTGCGCTGGTTCGTCGGGAGCGAACGCCGCCTGGGCGTGCGCTATACCGACGTCGGCCTGCGGTTCGCCGAGCGCTGAAGGCCGGCGCGCACGCTGGGCCATTCGCGCTTCAAGATGCTGAAGTAGGTGACGCCGCGCGGCTGCCCGTCCGGACGGATGCGGAAGTCGCGCAGGGTGCCTTCGTAGGTCGCGCCCAGGCGCGCGATCGCCTCGCGCGAACGCAGGTTGCTCGCGTCGGCCTTGAGCTGCACGCGGATCGCGCCGAACGTCTCGAAGGCGTAGTCGAGCAGGAGCAGTTTCACCTCGCGGTTGATGCCGGTCCGCCAGACGTCGCGCGCGAGTAACGTCCACCCGATCTCGAGCTTGCGATGCTCCGGGACGATGTCGAGGTAGCGGGTCGAGCCGATGGCGCGCCCGGTCGCGCGATCGACGATCGCGAACGGGCGTCCGGCCGGATCGGCCAGCGCGTTCGCGAGATACGTCTGCGCGTCGGCTTCGTTGGTGAGCGGGTTGCTCTGAAACGTGAACTCCCAGAGCGCCGGATCGGCGCACCGCTCCATCAACGCGGGGAGATGCCGCTCGGCGAGCGGTTCGAGTCGCACGCGGGCGCCTTCGAGGATGAGATCGTGCGGAACGTTCACGCTCTGGTCGTACCAGATAGGGTCAATAGGAACGCGTGGTACCCGATCAGGGCAGCTTCATCGCCTTGCGCAGGAGCGCGTCGCTGACGTTCGCGGGCAGCCGCGAAAGCAGCGCTTGGATACGCGCGTCCGCGCCGACGAGGTAGTGTGCGCGCGGCTTCTTGACGGTGAGGGCTTCGAGCA
>JANWKW010000040.1 GCA_025451135.1 Vulcanimicrobiia bacterium
AGGTCGACGCGAGCGCGACGATCCGCCCCCAGCCGCGCTCGCGCATCGCCGGGATGACGCCCTGGCAGAGTTCGATCATCGCGCGCAGGGTGGTTTGATAACCGGCGTCCCATCCGTCGAGCGTCGTCTGCGTGAACGTGCCGGGCTTGGGGCCGCCGCCGTTGAGGATCGCGATGTCCGGCGCGCCGAAATCGCGCCGCACCTCCTCGAGCAATTGCGCGACCGCGGCCGGGTCGCTCAGGTCGACGACGAACGCCGCGGCATCGTCGGCGCCGGCTTTGCGCGCTTCGGCGACCACCCGCGCGAGGTCGTCGGCCCGCCGCGCCGCGACCGCGACGCGCGCGCCTTCGGCCGCAAGAGCCAGCGCGACCGCCTCGCCGATGCCCGAGCTGCCGCCGGTGATGAGTGCGGTCTTCCCGCGAATTCCGAGATCCATCGACCTTCTCTACCTTCCGAAATCGACGGCGACCGTATTGCCGCCGCTGACGATCGCGACGACGCGCTCGCCGTCCTGCCCCCGATACTTCCCCGACAGCAGCGCGGCGTACGCGGTTGCGCCGCCCGGCTCGGCGACCACCCGCGCGCGCTCCCATAGCGAGGCCTGCGCGGCGCGGATATCGTCGTCGCCGACGAGCACGACGCGCTCGACGAAGCGTTGCGCGATCGGGAAGACCAGCTCGCCGATGCGGCGCGGGGCGAGCGAATCGGCCGCGATGCTGCCGGCCGGGGCGTCGACCGGCGCTCCCGCTGCGAGGGCGCGTTCGAGCGTGGGGGCGCCTTCGGGTTCGACGCCGATCACGCGTTTGCGGCCGGCGAACCATGCGGCGATCCCGCCGATCAGTCCGCCGCCGCCGACGGCCACCAGCACGGTATCGAATGCATCGACCTGCTCCTCCAACTCGCGCGCGAGCGTGGCCGTGCCCAGCATCGTCTCCACCTGGTCGAACGCATGCACGCGCAGCGCGCCCGACGAGGCGGCCCACGTTTCGCTGGCCGCGAGCGCGTCGGCATAGCGTTCTCCGCCGACCATCAGCTCTGCGCCGTACGAGCGGATCCGCGCGATCTTCGCCGGCGACGAGATCTCGGGCACGAAGATCCGGCACGGCACGCCGCGCACGTGCGCCGCATACGCGACCGCCGCGCCGTGATTCCCGCCCGACGCCGCGACCACGCCCGCTGCGGGGACGTCGCGCAGCAGCAGGTTCGCGAAGGCGCCGCGCGTCTTGAACGAGCCGGCGTGCTGCATCAGTTCGAGCTTGAGGGTCACGTCCCCGAGGTCGAGCACCGGCGTCCGCCGCACGTATGGTGCGATCGCCGTCGCGACCGCTTCGACGCGCTCGTGCGAGTAGGTCGTCTCGAAATCGCTCAGTACGGCACTCCCGCGGCCGCGCGCTGCGCCTTGAGCGCGTGCGCGTACCATTCGAACTCGGTGATGAACTCGTCGGTCTGCCGGACGATCCACTCTTCCTTCGTGCTCCCGTCCTCCGCGAAGGTCGTGCCGACGGTCGGATACGGACACTGCGACGGGATCGTCACCATCCCGAGCTCGCCGAGGACCGTTCGCAACTGGACGCCCGCGCGAACGCCGGAGTAGCGGCCGCCCGAGTACGTCACGATGCCGGCCGGCCGCCAGAAATATTCCTCGAGATAATGGTCGAGCAGATTCTTGAGCGCCGGAGGGATGCCCTGATTGTACTCGCCGCTGACGATCACGAAGCCGTCCGCGCGGCGGTACAGCTCCGCCAGTTCGGCCATCACGGGCGGTGCGGTACCGGCCGCGAACTCCTTGTACATCTTGTCGAGCATCGGGAGCCGCTTCTCGAGCGGATCGATCAGGACGGGCTCGTGCCCCCGCAGCTTCAAGCGCTCGACGACGAAGCGCGCGGCGCGAATCCCTTGCCGCTCGGTGCGAACCGAGCCGTAGATGACCGGGACCAGCAGTGCATCAGCCATAGCGCAAAACCGTTTGACCGCGCCGGCTTGCGAACCCTATGATGGCGCCATGAGCGACCCGCAATCCGATCTGATCGTCGAGAAGCGCACCGAGATCGTCTTCCCGAACGATGCCAACCACCTGGGCACGCTGTTCGGCGGCAAGGCGCTCTCGATGATGGACGTGGTCGCCTCGATCGCCGCCCTGCGGACCGCCAAGAAGCCGGTCGTGACCGCCTCGATCGACCGCACGGATTTCAAGCAGCCGGTCTACGTCGGCGAGTTCGCCGAGACGGTCGGCCGGGTCGTGCACATCGGCCGGACCTCGATCGTGGTCGAGGTCGAGTTGTGGGCCGAGAACCCGCTCACCGGCGACCGCCGGCTCTCGGCGGTCGCCAAGTTCGTGATGGTCGCGCTCGGACCCGACGGCAAGCCGACCCCGGTGCGCAGCGAGGCCTAGGCCGGAGCCGCGTTAGAGGGTCGACCTTTTGGCTTGCACCCGACCCCGCCCTCTGCTATGGTGGGTCGGTCGCCGGGGCGGACGAGAGCCTGCACCCGAAGCGAGCCTATCCTGTTGTAAGGAGTCCCCTCGTGCCCCTGACCAAGGAACAGAAGACCGAGATCGCCGTCAAGTACGGCCGCACGCCCAACGATACCGGCTCCGCCGAAGTCCAGGTCGCCGTGCTCACCGCCTCGATCAACATGCTCACCGAGCATCTGAAGATCCACAAGAAAGACCACCACAGCCGCCGCGGCCTCTTGCTGCAGGTCGGCCAGCGCCGTCGTCTGCTCTCGTACTTGCAGAAGAGCGACATCGAGCGCTATCGCAAGCTGATCGCCGACCTGGGCCTGCGCCGCTAACCGCGACGCGCCACGGCAGCATCCACGAACGGCCGGCGTCACGCCGGCCGTTCGCAATTCCCGATCCGCCAAGGAACCGAGCGCGCGCCGCGAACGTTCCTCGACCATGAAACGCTCGACTGCTCTCCTCTCGACCCTGGCGCTGACGGCCTCGTTGTTCTGCGCCGGCCCGCTCGCGGCCCGCGCGTCGCTCGGCGACCGCAGCCACCTCGTGGCCTATAGCCGGATCGCCCACAAGACCTGGGTGACGCTCTACAAGCTCGGCACGTTCGGCAATCGCACGATCGTCGGCAGCGGCTGGATGCCGGCCGGCGGATCCTGGTCGCACGAGATCGTTTTGGGCAACACGTACTACTTCCGCGCCCAGGTCGTCGACGGCTCCGGCAAGACGATCGCCGACACGACGGTCGAACGCGACGACAAAGGCCCGTCGGCGGCGACGCTGCACTACGAACACGGCAACTACTTCTGGAGATAGGAGTCCGCATGCGACGCCTCGCCATCCTCGTAGCGCTGGCGGCCTTCGTCCTCGCGGCGCCCGCGTATGCCGGAAAGAACGTGCCGATCATCGTCTCGATGCAGACGGCGTCGGCCGATCGCACGTGGGTGACGGTCTACCGCGGCGAGATCGCCGGCTGGAAACGCGAGATCGTGGCCAGCGGTTGGATATCGCCGCGTAGCGGTCTGGTCACCCACCAATACGACGGCTACCACTACTTCGTGCGCGGCCAAGTCCATCGCGGCGCGGAGATCGTCGCCGACACCACCGTCGAGGTCGATCCGGTCCGCGACCGCTCGATCGCACTAGTGGGAGCGAGCGGCGGCTTCCACTGGCAGGTCTATCGCTAGGTCGTCCGATCGGCGACGATTCCTATCGGGACGGCTGCGCGACGAGTTCGAGGCGATTCCCGAAGGGATCGTCGACATACGCGTGTGCGCCGCTCGGTAGCGGCTCGGGAGCGACCGTGACCGCGTGCCCGGAGCCGCGAAGACGCTCGACGATCTCGTCGTAGCCGCTGCAGCTCAGTGCGACGTGCGCCTTCTCCGACGGCGAGAACGCCGGATCGACGCCCAGATGCAGTTGGACCGGCCCGCACCCGAACCACACGCCGCCGTTGGCCCGGAGATGCGCCGGCTTCTCGATCTCCGGCAGACCGATCAGGCCGCCGTAGAATCCGCGAGCTTGCGATTCCCCGCCCTTCGGAATGGCGATCTGCACGTGGTCGATGGCGAAGGCCGGCTGCGGGAGCGGCACTTCGCTCTTGGCCGCGGCCGTGACGAGTCTGCGAAGGTCGGCCAGGTCGGCACCGATGGCGTGCAGCGATTCCGCCGCGCTGCCTTTCGGCGCGTCCATCGCTCCGAGCGCGAGGTGGGCCGTCCCGACGAAATTGTGGTTCAGCACACGCGCCTCGCGAAATGCCGCCTCGATCGCGCGTTTGGCGTCGGGAGTGAAGATCATCTGGCCATCGTGGCGTTCGGCCCGCTCCTCGCCGACCGCCGGGCCGAGCCGATCCTTCGTGACGCCCGCAGTGCGGAGCGCGATCGCGGTCGGGCTCTGACCTTCGGCGACGATACCGTAGAGCAGATGCCGCCCGTCGATCGTGCCGCTGCCGCGCAGCTCGGCGGCCTCTTGGGCCAGGACGACGCTCCGGCGCGCGGACTCGGTGAACGGTTCCCACATAGACATAGCAAAAAGCCCTCCACCGGCGGTACGGCGGAGGGCCCGAGCTTGTTTCAGGTCGCGACTAGCCCTTGCGCGCGACCGCTTTCTTCGCCGCCGCGACGATGGCGGTCGTGCCCATGCCGTAGTGCTCGATCAGCTCGACCGGATCGCCCGACTGGCCGAACCGGTCCTGGACGCCGATGAACTCGATCGGCACCGGATGGTTCGCGGCCACGATCTCGGCGACGCGCGAGCCCATGCCGGCGTGGATCTGATGCTCCTCGACGGTCACGATCGCGCCGCAATCCTTGGCGGCCGCGACGATCGCGGCGGTATCCATCGGCTTGACGGTGTGGTTGTTGACGACGCGCGCGCTGATGCCGTCCTTCGCGAGTTCTTCGGCCGCTATCAGCGCGTTGTAGACCAGGATGCCGCAGGCCACGATGGCGACGTCCGTGCCTTCGCGGAACGTCTGCGCCTTGCCGATCTCGAACGGCGTCTTCTCGGTCGTCACGATCGCGGACTTCTCGCGCGCGAACCGCAGGTAGACCGGGCCGACCATCTCGCTGAGCGCGAGCGTCGCCTTCTTGGTCTGGATCGCATCGCACGGAACCACCACGGTCATGTGCGGGATGACGCGCATGATCGCGATGTCTTCGACCGCCTGATGGGTCGCGCCGTCCGGACCGACCGAGACGCCGGCGTGCGCGCCTGCGATCTTCACGTTGGTCTCGTTGAGCGCCATGATCGTGCGGACTTGCTCCCACGAACGACCCGGGTTGAACATCGCGTAGGACGCGATCCACGGGATCTTGCCGGCCGAGGCCAGGCCGCCGGCCATCGCGACCAGCAGTTGCTCGGCGACGCCGATCTCGATGTACTGCTCGGGACAGGCCTTCTTGAAGGCCTCCATGCGCGTCGACTCGACCAGGTCCGCGCAGATCGCGAGCACGTTCTTGTTCTTGAGCCCGGCCTCGACCAGGCCTTCGCCGAACCCGTTGCGGGTCGGGACTTGCTTGACGTTGGTCGCGTCGGTATAGCCGTGCAGGTGCAGCGTCTCGCCGTCCATCGTGACTTCAGACATTGGCCAGGATCCTCTCGCGATCGGCTTGCAGTTCGCGCAGGGCCGTCTCGGCCTGCTCCTTGTTCGGCGGCTTGCCGTGCCAGGTGTAGTCGCCTTCCATGTACGACACGCCCTTGCCCGGGATCGTGTTCGCGACGATCACGGTCGGCTTGCCTTTGACCTGTTTGGCCTTCTCGATCGTCTCGAGGATCGCGCCCATGTCGTGACCGTCGACCTCGAAGACCTCCCAGTTGAACGAGCGGTACTTATCGCCGAGCGGTTCGAGCGGCATGATGTCCTCGGTGCTGCCGTCGATCTGGATGAAGTTGCGGTCGATGATGCACATCAGGTTGTCGAGCTTGAACTTGCCCGCCGTCATCATCGCTTCCCAATGCAGGCCGCATTGGTGTTCGGCGTCCGACGTCACCACGTACACGCGCCAGTCTTTCTTATCGAGCTTAGCCGCGAGCGCCATGCCGACGCCTTGCGCCAGCCCCTCGCCGAGCGGTCCCGAGGTCGTCTCGACCGCCGGCAAGGTGACGCGCTCCGGATGGCCTTGCAGGCGCGATCCGAACTTGCGCAGCGTCAGCAGTTCCTCGACCGGGAAGTAGCCGAAGTTCGCCATCGCCGAGTACCGGACCGGCGCGATGTGCCCGCACGAGAGCAGCAGGCGATCGCGATCCGCCCACTCGATGTTGTTCGGATCGTGACGCAGCACGCTGCCGTACAGGGCGGTGAAGATGTCGGCCATATCCAGCGACCCGGCCGAATGGCCGGAACCGGCGGCTTCGAGGGCGCGGATGATGCCCTGACGGACGTCGTTGGCCTTGACCCGCAGCTGGGTCAGGGCGTCTTGAGAGAGGCTCATAGCCGCCGTTATACCAGGGCGCAATCGCGGGCCCCTAGCGGGAACGTCGAAGCGTGCGTCCTATAGATAGCTTATGAACAGACGGGGGTTTCTTGCCGCCACGGCCGGTGTCGCCGTGGCCGGCGCGGCGGCCGCCGAGGGGTGTTCCTCGAGCGGGATTTCCAATCTTATCGGTGGCGGCGGCAACGGCGGCGGCGCGCAGGGCGCCTATACGCTCACGGTCGCGCACACCAACTCCACCATCAACGGCTACCGCTTGCTGACCCGGACGTACAACGGCTCGACCGTCGGTCCGACGCTCGACGCATATCCCGGCACGACCCTCAAGATCCGGATCGTCAACAGCCTTCCGCCAAATCCGCCGGCGACCGTGCCGAGCGGCGCCGTGCGCGTCGCCGACGCGCACGACATGGGCGATCTGATGCGCCGCCGGCCGCTCTCCTATCGCACGTCGGCCACGCCGCTCGACCCGATGAACAACCCGCACCTGTTCAACACCACGAATCTGCACGTGCACGGCATCCAGACCGTGCCGCATCTCTTCGAACCGGTCGGCACGACCAACCCGGCGGCCATGATGATCGCGATCGATCCGGGCCAGACGTACGACTATGCGTTCCCGATCCCGGCCGACCAGCCGCCGGGCCTGTACTGGTACCACCCGCACCATCACGGGTCGACCGACGTCCAGGTCGCGGGCGGGATGGCCGGCCTGATCGTCGTCCACGGCGCGATCGATCAGGTCCCCGAGATCGCCGCGGCGCGCGACGTCCGCGTGGTCGTGCAGTCGCTCAACCTCAACCAGAGCACCGCCGATCCGACCCTCTACGAGTACGAACCGATCGCCTACGTCCCGCCGCCGCTAGGCTACAACCTCGGCACGGACTACTCGCTCTACACCGTCAACGGCCAGGGCGTCAGCTGGGCGAACAACGTCACGAACACCTACACGCCGCTGCCGCTCCCGCAGCTGCAGATGGCACCGGGCGAGGTCGTGCGCCTGCGCTTCCTCAACGGCACCAACGCGATGTGGCTGCCGCTGGTGCTGCCCGGCTTCGAGATCCACATGATCGCGTTCGACGGCGTCAACTTCCAAGCGCCGTTCAGCGTCGCGCAGAACGGCACGACGCTGGTGACGCCGGCCAACATGGGCGCCAACACGATGGTCTTCGTCTCGCCGGGCAACCGCATGGAGATGCTGATCAAAGCGCCCGCCGCCACCGGCACCTACACGCTCTCGGCGCTGGCCACCAACGGCGTGAACTTCATGCCGTTCCCGCAGATCGACTTGATGAACGTCGTCGTCTCGGGCGCGCCGGTCACGATGGGCATCCCGACGACGCTCCCCACGCCGACGCGCGAGTATCCGCTCATCACCGACGGCGAGATCGTCAATCGCCGCACCATCACGTTCAGCGAAGGTCCGGCCGACCAGCTCCTGACCGGCTTCGGGTTCTTCATCGACAACCGGCTCTACGAGGAGATGCAGGTCAACTACAGCGCGCAGATCGGGACGTGCGAGGAGTGGACGATCGTCAACACGGGCGCCGAGGCGCATCCGTTCCACCTGCACGAGAACTCGTTCGAGGTGACGCACGTCAACGGCAACCCGGTGCCGATCGCGATCTGGGACACGTTCGCGATCCCGCCCTCGAGCGGCGGCGGCAACGGCAGCTTCACGCTCCGCGTGCGCTTCAAAGGCGCGCCCGGCAAGACCGTCTTCCACTGCCACATCCTTCCGCACGAAGACACCGGGATGATGCAGAACCTGATGATGATCTAGGTCAGGGCCGCGGGGGCGGCAGGACGAGACGCCGCATCCCTTTCGGGTACATCGAGACGCCATGCCTGCGCTCGAAGTCCTGTTGCAGGACGACCATGGCTTCGAAGTTCTCGAAGACCTCATCGCCGCGGGTCTCGCGGGAGACCGCGATGTACTGCTCGCCGATGGTCCACATATCGAGCGGCGTGTTGAAGTAGCGGAGCACCAATTCGAGATCGAGCGTGTTGGCGCATACGAGCGCGCCGATCGATTCGTAGAAATTGAAGATGCCGAGCGCCGCGGTCGCCTTCCCATGGACCGGTATAGCGCGGACGCCGTCGCGGACCTCGGGATCCTCCATATCCGTGCGGAGGGAACTCAGCACGTAGTTGAGCGAGGCCTGGACCTCGGCCTCCCGGTAGCGCTCGACGAGTGGAAGCAGAGCGGCCACCTGATTCCCGGAACGCATGTGCCGGATCTGCCGCAACGCCGCGAACGCGGCGACCGCGAAGATCACCAGCGTCAGCAGCGACGCGATCGCGGTCAGCCACTCGGCGCTCATCGAGAGTCCTCCGCGCCGTCGAGGTATCGGCGCGAGAGCGGGAGCCGCTGCATATTGCGTGGGAAGAGCGAGGTCCCGCGTCGCCTTTCGTAACGACGCTGCAGGATCACGAGCGCCTCGAAGTTCTCGAAGATCTCTTGGCCGCGGCCCTCGCGCGTGAGGGCGATGTAATCCTCGCCGATCTCCCACATCTCGCCTGGCGTGGTGAAGTAGAGCAGCACCAGGAAGAGGTCGAGCGTCCCGGCCCGGACCAGCGCGCCGACCGATTCGTAGAAGTTGAAGATCGGCATGGCGGCTCGGGCTTTTCCGTACGCGGGCCGCGCGAGCACGCCCGCCCGCACTTCCGGGTCTTCGAGGTCCTTTCTCAGCTCGCCGATGGCGTAGTCGAGCGAAGCGCGCATAGCCGACTCCGAATATTTCTCCGTGAGCGGCAGCAACGCCGCGACCTGGTTCGCCGAATGCATGTGCCGGATCTGGCGCAACGCCGCGAATGCGGCGACCGCGACCACCACGAGCGTCAAGAGCGACGCGATGGCCGTCAGCCACTCTGCGCTCACGCTAATATCCCAACGCCGCGCCGGCGGGATGGCGGCGGTCGCTGCCGCCGTAGAGCGCGCCGCTCTTCGGGTCGACCACGATCGCCTGGGCCGAACCCCACGATGCGATGCGATGGAAGCGATAGCCGTCCGTCTCGAGCTCGCCGATCTGCGCCGGCGTGAGCGCTCCGGGCTCGTAGTCGATCGCGTCCGGGAACCATTGCATGTGGATGCGCGGCGCGTCGACCGCCTGCTGCGCGTTCATGCCGAACGCGAACACGTTGAGGATCGTCTCGGCGACGGTCGTGGTGATGCGCGAACCTCCCGGGCTGCCCGTCAGCATCGCCAGCCTGCCGCCGCGCAGCACGATCGTCGGGGTCATCGAGGAGAGCGGCCGCTTCCCGGGCGCGATGTCGTTGCGGACGCCCTGCACCAGTCCATACATGTTCGGCGCTCCCGGCTTCGCGGTGAAGTCGTCCATCTCGTCGTTGAGGAAGAACCCGGTCCCGGGCGCGATGACCCCGGAGCCGAACCAGTCGTTGATCGTATAGGTGACCGCGACCGCGTTCCCCTGCGCGTCGACGATCGAGAAGTGGGTCGTGTCGGGATGCTCGTTGACGTCGATCTTCAAACCCGGATGCACGTCCTTCGACGGCGTCGCCTGCTTCGGCGCGATCGTCGAACGCAGCTTTGCCGCATATGCGGGCGAGAGCAGCTGCGCGACCGGATCGTGCACGAATTTCGGGTCGCCGAGATAGGCGTTGCGGTCGGCATAGGCGCGGCGTTCGGCTTCGATCAGATGATGGACTTCCGAGACGTTATGCCAACTGCCGAACGGATATGCCGACGCGACGTTCAACGTCTCGCAGAGCGTCGTTCCGCCCGAGCTCGGCGGCGCCGCCGAGACGATCTCGAGGCCCTTGAACGTGCAGTGCAACGGGGCGCTCTCGTCGACGGAATACGCGGCGAAGTCGGCCATCGTGAGGATGCCGCCGTTCTTCTTGCTCGCGCGAACGATGGCTTCGGCGATCGGACCGCGATAGAACGCATCCGCCCCGCCGGCCGCGATCAGTGCGAGCGAGCGCGCCAGATCCGGCTGCTTCCACACCTCGCCGACGACCGGCGCACGCCCCGCACCGTACCCGCTGTAGCCCTGATCCGGGGAACCTGCGAACGGGAGCAGGTCGCCCGACGCGATCGTGTAGCCGTCGCGCGCGAGCTTCTGCGCGCCGGCCATCAGGCGCGCGCGCGAGAACGTGCCGAACTCGGTCCGGGCGCGCTCCATGCCCATCACGGTGCCGGGCACGCCGATCGCGAGCCAGCCCTTGCGCGAACGGTCCGGGACCGCATCGCCGTGCTTGTCGAGGAACATGTCGCGCGTCGCCTTCAGCGGCGCCTTTTCGCGGAAGTCGATGAATCGCTCGCGTCCGTCGTGCATGCGGATCAGCATGAATCCGCCGCCGCCTAGGTTGCCGCAGCATGGGTCGACCACCGCCAGCGCGTAGGCCGTCGCGACCGCCGCGTCCACTGCATTGCCGCCGGCCTTGAGGACGTCGAGCCCGGCCTGCGACGCATACCGCTGCTCGGTCACCACCATGCCGTGCCGCGCCGTCACCGCCTTACCGTCGCGCCACGACGGCGCGACGGTCATCGGCGCCATTCCCGTTGCGAGCGTCAGCGCGAGGGCGGCGGTCACCCGGATCGTCACATCGGTTCCCCTTTCAACGCGCGCACGAATTCTTCGAACTTCTCGGAAGCGCCTTCGCTCGCGCTCCAGGATTCTATCGCGGCGAGATCGATCGGACCGCTCCGGGCCACCGATACGGCCACGCGCAAGCTGCTCCGATCCGGCCAGTGGTAGTAGCCCGCCAGGCGATCGCGCACCGCGTCGGTTCGCGTATAGACCCGGAGCAACTGGTCGCCCCGGCGCGCTATGTGGAAATCGGTGACGATGTCGTCTCCGATTCCCGCGGGTCCCCCAAGAAAATCGACGGTATAGTCGACGATGGGATGCGCGTAGTGCGAACCCTCGAGGCGGAACCCGAGTCCCTCGACGGCCCCGCGCGCGTCGGCCCCGGCCGGGTTGAATGTGAGGACGAAATCGACGTCGAGCGATTGATAGGCGCCGGTATAGAACGTCGCGGCGCTTCCTCCGACGAGGACGGCGCGGACGCCGGCCCGGTCGAGCGCCGTACAGATCGCAAAAGCCACGTCGACCAGGGTCGACGAGGGATCGATCACAGCGGCTTGCCTTTCCGACGGGGCCGCCGCCGCATGCTGCCCACCGCGTCGAGGAGCCGCTGATCGCCGAGCGCGAGGCGGCGCAGAAGCGCTTCGAGTTCCTTACGGGCGAAATACTTCGGGTTGAGGGTCACCCGGCGCTGTTGGCCGACCAGCCGGGTGGCGACGGCGCCCTCGCGGTCGAGAGCATCGACGATCCGCTGGACGCTCAGCAAGGGAGCCTCCAACACGCGAGCGAGCTCGCGGGCATAGGTCTCCTCGAGGAGCGCGATCCCCATCAGGACCTCCGTCCGCCGGGCGCTGCCGAACAGGCGGCTCGCGCGGTCGATGCCGGGAGACTGACTACTCATAAGTAGTCATATGACTACATCATTGTAGTCGGAAAGTCAAGTATCCCTCGTCAATCCAGGCAAAATCGGGCTTTTAGCCGAACCCGTCGGGGTTCAATAACGAGCAAAATCAGAAGACCCATTAGGAGTACACGTGCCCGAATCCATTTCATTGGAAATCGGCGGGCGCACGATGGTGATCGAGACCGGCGAACTCGCCAAGCAGGCCAACGGCTCTGCGGTGATTCGTTACGGAGATCAAAACGTCGTGCTCTGCGCCGTAACAGCCTCGAGCAAACCGCGCGAAGGCATCGATTTCTTCCCCCTCACCTGCGACTTCGAAGAGAAGATGTACGCCGCAGGCAAGATCCCCGGCGGCTTCATCAAGCGCGAAGGTCGTCCGAGCGAGCACGCCGTGCTCTCGTCGCGACAGATCGACCGCCCGATCCGCCCGCTCTTCCCCGACGGTTTCCGTAACGACGTACAGATCGTCGCGACGCTGCTCTCGGTGGACCCCGAACTCGACGCCGACGTGGTCGGCGTGTGCGCCGCCGGCGCCGCCCTCGCGTTCAGCGACATCCCGTTCGAGAAGACCGTCGCCGCCGTGCGCGTCGGACGCGATGAAAAAGGCAAGTACATCGTCAATCCCACGCTGCCCGAGTACGAGACCGGCGGCATGGAGATCGTCATCGCCGGCACCGCCGACGGCGTGATGATGGTCGAAGGCAGCTCGAAGGAGATCTCCGAGGAAGTGTTCCTCGAAGCCGTCGAGTTCGGCCACGAGGCGATCAAGAAGATCGTCGCCGCGATCGACAAGCTGGCCAAGAAGGTCGGCAAGAAGAAGCGCGAGTTCCCGGTCCAGAAGGTCGACGCCGACCTCGACAAGTGGGTCCGCAAGACGTTCGCCAAGGACGTCGCCAAGGCTATGCGCATCGTCGAGAAGGGCGAGCGCGAAGAGGCCTTCGCCGAGCTCAAGCGTCCCGCGGCGATCGAACGCTGTGCCAAGAAGGACGAAGCCATCCTCGCGCTCCTCGAGAATCCGGGCAATAAGGATTTCGAGAAGATCATCAAGTCGATGGAAGAGGAAGAGCTGCGCGTGATGGTCGTCGACGAGGGCATCCGCCCGGACGGCCGCAAGCTCGACGAGATCCGTCCGATCTGGTGCAAGACGCACTACGTGCCCCGCGTCCACGGTTCGGGCGTGTTCACGCGCGGACAGACGCAGGTCTTCACCGCCGCGACGCTCGGCTCGATCAGCGACCAGCAGCGCCTCGACGGCGTGGTCGCGCTCGAAGACAAGCGCTACATGCACTACTACAACTTCCCGCCGTACTCGGTCGGTGAGACCCGTCCGATGCGCG
>JANWKW010000041.1 GCA_025451135.1 Vulcanimicrobiia bacterium
AGGCCGCGGTCCACCTCCCGCTCGAGATGACGGTGGAGCGCGACGTCGTGCAACTCTCGCCGGTCTGCGCGACTTACCATATGTACCGATACCCAGAGGATCGCGGCGAGCGGTTCGCCGCCGCCGGGGCGGCGCTCGCGGAGCGCGCCGGTGCGTAGCGCCGCGCGCCGGCGCCCGCTCGGCGACGCGCGCGAGGACCGCTCGCCGCTGCGTTCGTTCGTCACCGCCGCGCCCGACACGCTCCTGGTCTCGTCGGTCCTGACCTTGGTCGCGATCGGGATGATCATGGTCTATAGCGCCTCGAGCGCGCAGGCCTACAGCGACTACCACGACCCGGCCTACTACTTCAAGCATCAGCTGATCTGGCTGGTCATCGGCGGTATCGCCGCGTTCTTCGCCTATCGCATGGACTATCACGCCCTGCGCAAGGCGGCGCCATATCTGCTGATCGCCTCGATCGTCGGCGTCGCCGCGGTGCTGGTCCCGCACGTCGGCATCGTCGTCAACGGCGCGCGCCGATGGATCGGCGCGGGCTCGTTCACCCTGCAGCCGTCCGAGTTCGCGAAGCTGGGATCGGTCGTCTACCTGGCGGCGATGCTGACGGTGCGCGGCGATCGGATCACGCAGTTCACCAAAGGCCTCTTCCCGCTCTTGATCCCGCCGCTGCTGCTGGCGCTGCTGGTGCTGCGCGAGCCCGACATGGGGACCGCGAGCCTGCTGGTGATGGTGGCCTTCGCGATGTTCTTCGCGGCCGGCGCGCGCATCCCGCATCTGCTCGGCGTGATCCTGGTCATCCTCCCGCCCGTCGCCCTGACGGTGCTGACCAGTTCGTACCGGCGCGCCCGGGTGCTGGCGTTCATCGATCCGTGGAAGGATCCGCAGAACACCGGCTTCCATATCGTCCAATCGCTGCTCGCGCTCGGGAGCGGCGGTCTGCTCGGCGCCGGACTGGGCGCGTCGCGTGCCAAGTTCTTCTACTTGCCCGAACAGTCCACCGACTTCATCTTCTCGATCATCGGCGAAGAACTGGGCCTGGTCGGCTCGCTCTTCGTCGTGCTGCTGTTCGTGGTCTTCGCCTATCGCGCGATCCGGATCGCGATCGCCGCGCCCGACCGGTTCGGATTCTTCCTGGCGATCGGCTGCACGGCGATGATCGTGATCCAGGCCTTCGTGAACATCGGCGTGGTCACGTCCTCGTGGCCGGTCACCGGCGTCCCGCTGCCGTTCATCTCGTCCGGCGGCTCGTCGCTGATCGTCAATCTGGTCGGCTTCGCGCTGATCGCGAACGTGGGCCGCTTCCGGCGCGTCGACGCGCACTAGCCTCGGTCGAATGCGAAGCGACGTCCCGGACCGGCTGATGCGTATGGCGCGCGCTTGCGCCGCGATGGGCTCGCCGCTGTACGGCGCGCTGCTCGAGCGCGCGGCCGAGCAGTACCGCGCGGGCGGTCCGGTCGCGCGCGTGCTCGACGAGAACGCGGACCGCTCGCGCCTGGGCTTACGGCTGATGGCGGCGCTCCACTACCTCGCGCTCTCGGGCGATGAAGCGCTGGCCGGGCACTATCCCTCGACCGGCGGCGACGGCGATGCGGCGGCCATCTGGGAGATCGCCGGCGATCGCTTCGTGCGCGACGCGAAGACGATCGACGCGCTGATGGAACGGCCGCTGCAGACCAACGAGCCGGCGCGTGCGATGCCGCTGATGGCCGGTTACTGCTGGCTGGCGGCGCGCTGCGGTCTGCCGCTGCGCGTCTTCGAGATCGGAGCCAGCGCCGGCCTCAACCTGCGCTGGGACGCGTTCGCCTACGACGGCGGCGATTGGAGGTACGGCGGCTCGTCGCCGCTGGTGTTGCACAACCTCATCGCGTCGGGCGCGCCCGCGCATCTGAGCGCGGTTCCGACGGTCGCCGAACGGCGCGGATGCGACCTGCACCCGCTCGATGCGACGTCGGCGGTCGATCGCATGGAACTGCTCTCGTTCGTATGGCCCGACCAGGCCGGCCGCGTCGCGCGTCTGCGGGCCGCGCTCGAGGTCGCGGCGCGGCTGCCGGTCGAGGTCGACCGCGCCGACCTGCTGGATTGGATCCCGCGTCGTGCGGCGCCGGTCGACGGCACGCTCACGGTCGTCACCGAGTCGGTGCTGATCGAGCATTTCTCGCTCGACGCGCGCGACGCCTTGACCGCCGCGGTGCACGCGCAAGCCGCTAAAGCGACCGCCGGCGCGCCGTTCGCATGGCTGCGGATGGAACCGTCCGAAGGCGCGTACGCGACCGAGGTGTTCGCGTGGCCGGACGTCCCCGGGGGCGTGCGCATCGCGACCTCGGACGGCCACGCCCAGAATATCGTCTGGAGCGGCGCGTGAACGTCGTCTTCGCGGGCGGCGGCACCGGCGGCCATCTGTATCCGGCGATCGCGGTGGCCGACGCATTGCGGACCGAAGCGACCGTCTCGTTCGTCGGCACCGCCGACCGGCTCGAAGCGACCATCGTGCCGAAGGCCGGCTATCCGCTCTACACGATCGCCGCCCGTCCGCTGACCGGCATCGCATCGCCGTTCGTCAATGCCAAGGGCATCGCGCAGAGCGTCGCGGTGCTCCGGCGCCTGCGGCCGGATATCGTGATCGCGACCGGCGGCTACGTCTGCTTTCCGCTGGTGACCGCGGCCCGCATCCCCGGCGTGACGAAGTGGCACGTGCCGATCGCGCTGCTCGAGCCGAATGCCGTGCCGGGGCTCACCAACCGCCTGCTCGCGCCGATGGTCGACGAGGTCTGGAACGCGCAGAACACCGGCGTACCGGTCCGCGCCTCGGTGCGCTCGCTTCCGGCGCGCGCGGCCGCGGCCGCGCGGCTCGGCGTCGATCCGGTCCGCAAGACGCTGCTGGTCGTCGGCGGCAGCCAGGGCGCGCGTTCGATCAACGGCGCGGTCGCCAGCCTCGCGCTCTCGGGCGGCGTGCCGTCCGAGTGGCAGATGCTGCTGATCGCCGGCCGCACCGATGCGGCCGACGTCGCCGCTACCCTGGCCCGCGTCCCGAACGTGCGCGTGCTCCAGTATCTGGACGACATGGCCGACGGCTACGCGGTCGCCGACCTGGTCCTGGCGCGCGCGGGCGCGATGACCGTCGCCGAACTCGCGGCCGTCCGCCTGCCGGCGATCCTGGTGCCGTATCCGCACGCGGCCGCCGACCACCAGACCGCCAACGCCCGGGCGGTCGAGCGCTCCGGCGCGGCCGTCCTGCTCCCCGACGACGCACTGGTCGCTCGCCTGCCGGCGGTGCTCGCCGAGACGCTCGCACCGGCGCGGTTCGCGTCGCTGCGCGCGAGCGCGACCGCGCTCGACCCGGGCGACGCCGTCGCCGCGATCGTGGCGCGGATACGGGCGCTCGTCTCGCGAACAGGCACGACTTGATGGGCACCTGGCACTTCGTCGGCATCGGCGGCATCGGCATGAGCGCGATCGCGCGCATCCTCCTGGCGCGCGGTGAATCCGTCTCGGGTTCGGACGTCAAGGAGACGGAGCTGATCGCGCGTCTGCGCGAAGAGGGCGCGCGCGTCACCGTCCCCCATGCCGCCGCCAACGTCGAAGGCGCCGCCACGCTGGTCGTGTCGTCGGCGATCGATCGCCAGAATCCCGAACTCGTGGCCGCGCGGCGCGCCGGCATCCCGGTGCTGCATCGCGGCGAACTGCTCGCGCGACTGGTCCGCGAGAAGCGCGGCGTCGCGATCTGCGGGACGCACGGCAAGACCACCACCACCGCGATGATCCATGCAGTGCTGCGCGACGGCGGCATCGACGCGAGCCTGGTGCTCGGCGGGATCGACGGCGCGATCGGCACCAACGCCCACAACGGGACGTCCCCGTGGTTCGTCACCGAAGCCGACGAGTCGGACGGTTCGTTCGCGCTGCTCGATCCGGCGATCGCGGTGCTGACGAACATCGAGAACGACCATCTGGCGAGCGACGACGACCTGCCGCATCTGGTCAACGCGTTCGCCGAGTTCTTGAAGAAGCTGCCGGAGGACGGCCTGGCCGTGGTCGGCGTCGACAACGCGCTCTCCGCGTCGCTCGCGACCGTCAGGCTGCGGGCGCGCACCGTCACCGTCGGACTGCTTCCCAACGCCGAGATCCACGCGGCGAACCTGCGCTATCCCGAACTGGGCGCGACCTTCGACGCGATCGCCGGCACCGTGTGCCTCGGCTCGGTCGAGCTGACCGTCCCGGGCGCGATCAACGTGCAGAACGCGCTCGCCGCGATCGCGGTCGCGCGCGAGCTGGGCGTGCCGTTCGCAAAGATCGCCTCGGGTCTGCGGGCGTTCCGCGGCGTCCGCCGCCGTTTCGACATCCTGGCGCGCGACCCGCGCATGACGGTGGTCGACGATTACGCGCACCATCCGACGGCCGTGCGCGCCACCATCGCGGCCGCGCGCGGCTACCATCGCGGACCGGTCGTGGTCGCCTTCCAGCCGCATCGCTACTCGCGCACGCAGCATCTGGCCAAGGATTTCGCGGACGCCCTGCGCGGCGCCGACAGCGTCTATCTGGCGCCCGTCTACGCGGCCTCGGAGGCGCCCATCCGCGGCATCAGCGAGCGTTCCATCGGCGAACCGCTGGCGGCCGCCGGCGGTCGGGTCGGCTACGTCGCTGCGGTCGAGGACCTCGAGGCGCGCATCTACGCCGAAGCACCGCCGGGCGCGCTGGTGCTGATGCTCGGCGCCGGCAACATCACCGAAGTAGCCGCGCGTCTTGCCGACCGCGTGCTCTCCGCGGCCAAGGCGGCGGTGTGAGCGCGACCACCGCGTCGGCGACCGCGTCGATCCTGCGCGCGGACGATCGCGACGAACTGCGCGCGATCTGCGGCGCGCGCGCCGCGTTCGACCGGCCGCTCGCGCCGTTCACGTCGTGGAAGATCGGCGGGCCGGCGGACGCTTTGCTCGTGGTCGAAAGCGACGACGAACTCGCCGCCGTCATGCGCTTCTGTCTGCGCCGCAAGATGCCGTGGTTCGCGCTCGGCAGCGGCAGCAATCTGCTGGTCGGCGACGGCGGGATGCGCGGACTGGTGCTGCGCCTGGCCGGATCGTTCGCGGAGATCGACGTGCGCGCGGATGGCGACGAGGTGATCGTGCGCGCCGGCGCATCGGCCGACATGGCGCTGATGACCGCCAAGGCGGCCTCGCACGGCGCGGTCGGCATCGGCTCGCTCGCGGGCATCCCGGGTCGGGTCGGCGGGTCGCTGCGCATGAACGCGGGCACCGATCGCGAGATCGGCGAGTTCGTCCGCGAGGTCTGGGTGCAGTCGCCGTCGCGGCCCGAACCGCACGCGGTCCCGGTGCAGTACTACTACCGGCACACGACGCTCGCGCGCGACGCGATCGTCTCCCGGGTGACGCTCGCGTTCGAGCGCGGCGAGCCCAAGGCCGTCCGCGAGCAGATGCAGGAGCGCCTGAAGCGGCGCAAGGCCACCCAGCCCATCGCCCTGCCGAACGCGGGCTCGTGCTTCCGCAATCCCGAGGGCGACAAGGCGGCCCGGCTGATCGAGGCGGCCGGCGCGAAGGGATGGCGCGAAGGCGGAGCGGAAGTCTCGCCTCTGCACGCCAACTTCATCAACAACGTGGACGGTGCAACCGCTCGCGACGTCTCGGCCTTATTGGCTCGGGTGCGGCGGGCCGTCTTCGAACGATCCGGTGTCGAACTCCAGCTCGAAGTCCATCTCGTCGGCGTCTTTACCGCAGAAGAAGAGAACGTTCAATGAAATCCACGCGCTCGGCCAAGGTCGCGGTCGTCATGGGCGGTTCGAGCTCCGAACGCGAGATCTCGATCCAGACCGGCTCGGGCGTGATGCGCGCGCTGCAGACGCTCGGCTACGACGCGCAGTCGCTCGACTTCGACGCGAAATTCGTCGACGCGGTCCGCGCGCTCGCGCCCGACGTGGTCTTCGTCGCGCTGCACGGTCCGGGCGGCGAGGACGGCCAGGTGCAGGCGATCCTCGAGTATCTCGGGATCCCATACACGGGCAGCGGCGTGGAAGCGGCGGCGCTCGCGATGGACAAGCATCTCACCAAGAAACTGATCGGCGCCGAAGGGCTGCCGACGGCCGCCTGGGACCTGTTCGATCTCTCCGGCGGCACCTTGCCGCTGCTCCCCGGTTCGCTCGACCTGCCGCTGGTCATCAAGCCGCGGTACGAAGGATCGTCGTCGGGCGTCTCGATCGTCAAGACGCACGAGCAGTGGACCAACGCAATGCTGACGTCGGCCAAGCTGTTCCCGCAGGTGATGGCCGAGGAGTACGTCGAGGGCCGCGAGTTCACGTGCGGCGTGCTCGGCGAAGAAGCGCTGCCGGTCGTCGAGATCGTCGCCAACAAGGACGAGTTCTACACCTACGATGCGAAGTACGCGCCGGGCGGCAGCACCCACATCGTGCCGGCCGAGATCGACGCGGATCTGGCCGCGCGCCTGCAGATGCTGGCGCTCTCGGTCCATCGTCTGATCGGCCTGCGCGACTACTCGCGCACCGACTTCATCGTGAGCAAAGAAGGGCGCCCGCAGATCCTCGAGGTCAACACGCTCCCGGGCCTCACGCCGACCAGCCTGTTGCCGGATGCGTGCAAGGCGATCGGGATCTCGTACGAAGCGCTGATCGACCGGCTCGTCGGCTACGCCCTCGCGCGCACCGAGAACCGCGCCGCGCTGACGTAGCGTAAGCCTAATCCCGGGCTAACGTCCGCGGCGTGGAAATCTCGCGCTTTGCGGAAACGGTAGCCCTGATGAAGAAGCTCTTGCTCGCAATCGGACTGCTCGCTCTTCTTGGCGCCGCGACGTCGCCGGGCGTCACCCACCACACGCTGGATGCCGGCGGCGAGACGCGCACCTACGAAGTCGAACTCCCCGCGAACGTCGTCGCCAAGCCGGCGTTGATCGTGATGCTGCACGGCCACGGCGGCACCGGCGCGCAGATGCGCCGCTATAAGGATATGGGCCAGGTCACGGGCGACGCGGCCGTGATCGTCTACCCGGACGGCGTTGACCGCGGCTGGAGCGACGGCCGCACGATACGGAACTCGCAGGACGACATCGGCTTCCTGCGCCGGCTGATCGCGACCGTGCACGCCGCCTATGGCACCGACCCGAAGCGCGTCTACGTCGCGGGCATGTCGAACGGCGCGATGATGGCGTTGCGCGTCGCCTGCCAGATGCCGGAAGTCGCGGCCGTCGCCGCCGTCTCCGGCGGATTGCCGGTGCAGTGGAAAGACGATTGCAGACCAGCGCATCCGGTCTCGGTGCTCGGCATCGACGGCACGGCCGACCCGATCGTCCCGTTCGACGGCGGCGGGGTCTACAACGATCGCAACGGTGACGTGCTTTCGGCGGCGGAGACGGTCGCGACGTTCGCGCGCGCCGACGGGTGCGGCGCGGGGCGGACGCTCGCACCGACGGCCGTCGCGAGCGACGGGACGAGCGCGACCTTCGAACGGTGGAGCGATTGCGCCGCGGGCACGTCGGTCGAACTCGCGACCGTGCACGGCGGCGGCCACGGCTGGCCCGGCGGCCGGCAATACTTCCCCAAACGCCTGGTCGGCACCGTCAGCCAAGCCTTCGACGCCAACGCCTACATCTGGGACTTCTTCAGGACGAAGTCGTTGTAGCGATGAGGTATTGCGTTCGTCGGTCCCTCGACCACGCGCTTCGCGCTACGCTCGGGATGACAAGGGGTGCACGCTGCCTCTTTACCTACTTCCCCGCATAGTTGGCTTTGTCGTCGGCGTCGAGCATGTCGAACAGCGTGGTGTCGTGCGGCAGCGTCGCTGCGACCGGATATTTGGCGACGAACTCGGGATCGTCGATGCGATCGCCGACGGTGCGGGCGGTCAGTTTCTCAGTGATTTCGGGATAGCGCGCCGCGTCCGCATGCGCGCGGACCCAGGCGGCCACGTCGCCGTCGGTCTTGGCGGCTTTGACGGCCGCCTCGAAGTCGGCTTGGGAGACGCCGAGCTCCTTCCAGAGCCGGCGGCTGAAGCCGTCGATCTGGTAATCGGCCAGATCCCCGCCCGGGAAGGTTGCGCGGACCTTGTCGATGGTCCGGGCCAGCATCAGCAGGCCGCCGAGTTCGCGATTGGGGCTGCGCGGCGGCGCGGAGCGGAGGTCGAGTGCTTCCATGCCGGGGTCATTCCAGGGGGAGGCGGCGGGGTCCTTAAGGGTCCGAGGCCTCCCGGCACGAAGAAAGCTCGTTCTACCGCGCATTTTTGGAGGGCTCCACCCTGTCTACCACCGGTCTGGTCGTCGATCGCGGCCTCGAAGGCGTCGTCGTCGGAACCACGCAGCTCAGCAACGTCGAGGGCAAGATCGGTCGTCTGACCTATCGCGGCTACGATATCGACGACCTCGCCCCGAACGCCACCTTCGAAGAGGTCGCGCATCTGCTGCTGTTCGGCCATCTGCCGACGCAGGCCGAACTCGACGCGTTCTCGCGCGAGCTCGGCACCCGCCGCATGCTGCCCGAGCCGCTGATCAGCGCGATCCGCCGCGTCCCCAAGACGGCCTGGCCGATGGACGTGCTGCGCACGGTCGTGAGCGGGCTCGCGCTCTTCTCGCCGACGAACACCCGCGGCGAGCACGTCTCCGACGTCCACACCGCGATCGAGCTGATCGCCAAGATGCCGACCATCCTGGCGTTCTGGGACCGTCTGCGTCGCGATCTCGAACCGATCGAGCCGCGCACCGACCTCTCGCAGGCGGCCAACTTCCTCTACATGCGCACCGGCAGCGTGCCCAGCGACGTCGAAGCCCGGGCGCTCGACACCTATCTGGTGCTGCTCGCCGACCATTCGTACAACGCCTCGACCTTCTCGGCGCGCGTCACCGCATCGACCCGGGCCGACATCTACGCCGCGACCGTCAGCGCGCTCGCGACGCTCGAAGGCGACCTGCACGGCGGCGCCGCCAGCGCCGCGTACAACACGCTGGTCGAGGTCGGACAGCCGGAGCGCGCCGAGACGTACGTGCGTCAGGTGCTCGCGCGCGGCGAGAAGATCATGGGCATGGGCCATCGCGAATACAAGGTCCGCGATCCGCGCGCCCGCCATCTCGAGAAGATGGCCGAGAAGCTCAGCGAGTACAAGGGCGACCGCCACTGGTACGCGATCGCGCGCTCGCTCGAAGACGCCAGCAATAAGGTTTTGCAAGAGGCCAAGCCGGACAAGAAGATCTACGCGAACGTCGACTTCTACACCGCGCCGGTGCTCGCGGATCTCGGCATGCCGGGCGACGAGTTCACCTGCATGTTCGCCTGCGGCCGGATGGCCGGATGGGCCGGACACATCCTCGAGCAGCTCGCCGACAACCGCCTGATCCGCCCGCAGGCGACCTACAGCGGGCCGCCCCCGGGACCGTACGTCCCCATCGCCGAGCGGTGAGCCGGCGCGGCGCGGTCTCGCGCTCGACCTCCGAGACGCAGATCGATCTCGCCATCGATCTCGACGGCGGGAAGATCGAGATCTCGACCTCGGTCGAGTTCCTCGACCACATGCTGCACGCGTTCGCGAAGCACGCCGGCTGCGGCCTGACGGTCCGCGCGACCGGCGACGGGATGGACAACCATCACGCGATCGAAGACGTCGGGATCGCGCTCGGCAAGGCGATCCACGACGCCCTCGGCGAGAAGCGCGGCATCGCCCGTTTCGGGTCGATCATGCTGCCGCTCGACGAGGCTTTGATCGCGGCCAGCGTCGATATCTCGGGACGTCCGTATCTGAACTTCCGGGTCGCGTTCCTGCGCGACGATCTCGGCGATCTGCCGACCGAGATGATCGGCGAGTTCTTCCGGGCGGTCACCGACAACGCCAAGATCACGCTGCATCTGATCCAGATGAACGGCCACGTCGCGCACCACGTCTGCGAGGCGTCGTTCAAGGCGTTCGCGCGCGCGTTCGCGCAGGCGGTCGCCGTCACCGGCGGCGACGACGTCCCGTCGACCAAAGGCCTGCTGGAGTAGCGATGGCGCTGGCGGTGATCGACTACGGCGGCGGCAACCTCGGCTCGCTGGTCGCCGCGCTCGAACGCCGCGGCGCGGACTTCGACGTGACCGCGGATCCGGAGCGCATCGCCTGGGCCGACGGAGCCGTCTTCCCCGGCGACGGCGCCTTCGCCGCGACCATGGACGCGCTGCGCAGGGGCCGTCTCGACGATGCGATCCGGACGCTGATCGGCCGCGAACGGCCGTTCCTCGGCATCTGCGTCGGCATGCAGGTGCTGTTCGATCGCAGCACCGAGTTCGGCGGCGCCGAAGGCCTGGGCATCCTGCACGGAGTGGTCTCGCGCTTCGAAGATGCGCCGCGCATCCCCCACATGGGTTGGAACCGGTTAGAGCCGGTCGCGGAGCACCCGTTCGCGGACGGCCTCGGACCGGACGCGTACGCCTACTTCATGCATTCGTACCGGGTGCCGGTCGGTGCGGCCACGATCGCGGCCGCCACCCACGGCGAACGCTTCTCGGCGATCGTCGCCCGCCGCAACGTGATGGGCACGCAGTTCCACCCCGAGAAGAGCCGCGAGACCGGGGCGCGGCTCTTGGACAACTTTCTCGGCATGCTGACGACGATGGAGACCATACCGTGATCGTGATCCCCGCTATCGACCTGCGCCACGGCAAGTGCGTGCGCATGCACCAAGGCGACCCGGACAAGGCGACGACCTACGACGTGGATCCGGTCGAACGCGCCAAGTCCTTCGTCGCCGCCGGCGCGCGACGGCTGCACGTGATCGATCTCGACGGCGCCTTCGGCTCCGGCGAGAACCAAGCTGCGATCGCGGCCATCTGCAAGGCCGTCGACGTCCCGGTGCAGACCGGCGGCGGCGTGCGCACTCTCGCGAACGCGCGCGCGCGCTTAGACGCGGGTGCGGACGCCGTCATCCTCGGGACGATCCTGATTGAGGACGAACGGGTCGCGCACAACATCATCGCGATGCTGGGCGAGCGCGCCATCGCCGGCATCGACGCGCGGGGCTCCGAGGTCGCGGTGCGCGGCTGGCTGGAACGCACGCCGGTCGATCGCGACGCCCTGGTCAAACGCGTCGCGGGCTGGGGTGCGACCCGCGTGATCCACACCGAGATCGGCCGGGACGGCACCGGCAAAGGCTACGACATCGCCGCGCTGACCGC
>JANWKW010000042.1 GCA_025451135.1 Vulcanimicrobiia bacterium
GGTCGTCCGCCTTGGGCGGGAATTCGATACCGTAGAACAGGCGATGCACGACCCGCCGCACGTTGACGTCGCAGGCCGCGTCGTCTTCGTCGTAGGCGAACGCCCGGCTCGCGGATGCGGTGTACGGCCCGATGCCCGGGAGCGCGCGCAGATCGGCCGCGCCGCGCGGCATCGCGCCGCCGTGCTCGGCCGTCACCACATCGGCGAGACGTTTGAGCCGGACCGCGCGCGAGTTGTACCCGAGGCCCTTCCACGCGCGCAGCACGGCGGCGACGCTCGCCGCCGCCAGCGCCGCGAAGCCGGGGAAACGCGCGACGAACGCGGCGAACTTCGGCGCCACCCGGTCCACCTTGGTCTGTTGGAGCATGAACTCGCTCACGACCGTGTAGTACGGATCGCGACGGACGCGCCACGGCAGGTCCGCGCGCCCGGCGCGCGCGTACCAGTCGAGCAGGGTGTCGCGCCAGCCGGTCACGCGCGCAGCGACGCGATCGCCTTGCCGATGCGGGCGATGCCTTCGGCGATCTCAGAACGGGTCGCGGCCGTCAGCGCCAGACGGAAGTTGTGATCGCCGCCCTGTCCCGGATAGAACGCTTCGCCGAACAGGAACGACGCACCGAGCCGCTCCGAAGCGTCGAGCAGCGGACGCGCGCGCAGTTCCCGCGGCGTGGTCGCCCACAGATAGAACCCCCCGGCCGGCTTGCTGATGCGGATGGAGGCGGGCCACGTCGCCGCGATCGCGTCGTCGGCGATCTTCCGGCGGATCAGTAATTCGTCGCGCAGCTGCGCGACGTGCGCGTCGTAGCCGCGCTCGAGATAGTCGTGCACGGCCGCCTGCACGTACAGACTGGTCGCCATGTCGTGCGCCTGCTTGCGCATCAGCAGCCGCTCGAGAATCGTGCGCGGGGCGGCCAGCCAGCCGATCCGCAGGCTCGGCGCGATCGTCTTCGAGAACGTCGACAGATATACGACGTGGTCCGGCGCGAGCGCGACCAGCGGCGGAAGGTCGCGCTGCAGCAGCGGGCCGTACGGATCGTCCTCGACGATCGGCACGCCCGCGCGGCGCGCGATCGTGATCAGCCGCTCGCGGCGGTCCAGGTTCGCGGTCGCGTTGGTCGGGTTGTGCAGCGACGGCATGGTGTAGATGAAGCGCGGCTTGCGCGTCCGGAGGATCGCCTCGACGTGGTCGACCCGCATCCCCTCCTCGTCGACCGGCACCGCGATCGCGCGCAACCCGCAGATCTGGAAGATCTGCAGCGCGCCCGGATAGGACGGCTGTTCGACCACGATCTCGTCGCCGGGCTCGGCCAGGCTCTGCGCGACGATCATGATGCCTTGAGTCGATCCCGTCAGCACCACCACGTTCTTCGGCTCGATGGCGCTCGCGCCGCGCGCGCGCATCCGCTCGGCGATCGCGCCGCGCAGCGGCTCGTAGCCTTCGGAGTCCCCGTACGAGAGGACGAGGCGCGGATCGCGCGCGACCCGCTCGAACGAGCTCGCGAGCTCCGCCAGCGGCGAGGGCTCGTCCGGAGCGACGCCTTGGACGAACGAGATCCGGCCGGGCTCGTGTTTGGCCGCCAGCTCCCCGAGCACCATCGGAAATTCGCCGACCCGCCAGGGCGGCAGCGTCACCCACCACGGCACCGCCGGCGACCGTTCCGGCTGTCCGGCGCGCAGGTGCGCGACGCGCGAGCCGGACCCGACCCGCTGGTCGATCAGACCGCCCGCGACCAACTCGCGGTAGGCCCGCACGACCGTGCTGCGATTGACCCGGAGCTCCTCGGCCATGGTGCGCTCCGGCGGGAGCCGGGTCGACTCCGGCAACGTCCCGGCCAGGATGGCCTCGCGCAGATGTTCGTAGATCTGCAGGTAGAGCGGGACGATGGAATCGCGATCCAGCGTCGGGAGCAGACCTGCCCATCCAATTTTGGCCATGGTCCGGTCCATTTTCGCCGCCACCCAGGGCGAGGCTTGCGGCGGCGACAACTGAGCGTATAACCGCTATGAAGACCCTCCGCGAAGTCGATATCCGCGTGCCCTTCGTCGGGCGCGGTCAGGAACTCGAACGAACCGCCACCGCTCTCACCGAGGGCCGCGTCACGACCCTGGTCGGGCCGGGCGGCTCGGGCAAATCGCGGATGGCCCTTGAAGCGATCGACCGCGACGGCGGCGACTACGCGGTGGTGGCGCTGTCCGGGACCGCCGAAGGCGCCGTCAACGACGCGGTCGCCGTCGCGCTGGGCGCGCGGGAATCTCCCGGCATCGACGCGGCCTCGGCGATCGAGGATGCGCTGCGCAGGAGCCCGCGGCCGATCCTGATCGACAACTGCGAGCACGTCCTGGACGAGGCGCGCGCGATCTGCGCGCTCATGGCCGCGGTTCCGGGCGTGCGCGTGTTGGCCACCAGCCGGCACCGGCTCGGCCTCGAGAACGAGACCGTCGTCGAGGTCGGGCCCCTTCCCCGCGACGAGGCACGCGCCTTCGTGCTCGCCTGCCTGCGCGCGAAAGACCCGGACTTCGTCCCGGACCGGCTCGATGAAGACCGCATCACGGCGGTCGCCGGTGCGCTCGACGGACTCCCGATCGCGATCGATCTTGCGGTCGCGCGCTACCCGGCGATCACGCTCGCGCAGTTGGCGCGCGACCTGCGCCGGATCGTCCCGTCGCAGTTCCGTACGACCCGATCGACCGATCCGCGCCACCAAACGCTCGAGCGCACGATAGAGTGGAGCACGACGCTGCTCTCCGCGCCGGCCCGGCTGCTGTTCGCGGCCTGCGTCAGTTTCAGCGGATGGTTCGACGCCGAAGACCTCCGGGCGGTCGGCGACCCGCAGATGGACGCCGGCGCAGCGACCGCCGCCCTCGACGAACTCGCCGATCACTCGCTGATCGTGCGCCTGCAGGGCGGTCGTTTCACCGTGCTGGCACCGGTGCGCGCGGTCGCCAGTCGACGGGCCGAGGCGCTCCGGAATGCCGCGACGTTTTCGCAGCGGCACGCGATCCGGATGCGCGACAACTCCCTGCGCGTGCGCGATGCGTACGCCGACACGGACCTGCTCGAGTTCGTCGCCTCGATCACCGACCGTTACGACGACTATCGCGCGGCGCTCGACTGGACGCTGCACCACGCCGACCGGCTCCACGTCGGCGTCGAACTGGTCCGCATGCTCACGGCCTATTGGGGCGACCGCGGCCGGCTGGCGGAGGGCATGCGTTGGACGCAGCGCGCCCTCGACGTCGCGAGCAATGCCGGGACGCTCGACGCGGCCGAGGTCGGGCACCTCACCTACGCGCATCTGCGGATCTGCTATGCGATGGGCAACTACGTCGAGATGCTCGAGCAGGGCCCGTCGCTGATCGGCGCATTCACGCGCGTCGGCGACCGGCTCTCGCTCGGCCGCGCCTACAACCTGCTCTCGGTCGCCTCGCTCGGCATCGGAGCGGTCGAAGACGCGGAGAAGTTCGGCGAGACGGCCGTCGCCCTGCATCGGGCGATCGACCACCGGCGAGGCGTCGCATCGGGCCTCTGCAATCTCGGCAACGCCGCTCTCGAAGGCCGCTTCGATCCGGCCACCGCGCTGCTGCACTATCGCGAGGGCTTGGAGCTGGCGCTCGAACCCGGCGGCGAGGCGATCCGCGTCCTGATCCACGGCAACATCGCCGAGGCGCTCTACGCGCTCGGGGACCTCGCCGAGGCAGAACGCTCGTGCGCCCTCTCGCTCGAGGCCGCCGAGTTGCTCGGCAACGAGGCCTACCGGGGATGGGGCTACGGCATCCTGGCCCGGATCCGGCTGGCGAGAGGCGATTTCCGGGAGGCCGGCCGAGCGCTGCGGACGGCCATCGAGTATCTGATGATCGAACCGGGGAACGAGTATGTCGCCGCCGCGGCGGAGCTGGCCGCCCGCTTGGCGCTCGCGCGCGAATCTCCGGCCGAAGCCGCCCGGCTCTTCCATGCTGCCCGACGGTTCCGGATGCGGCATATCCTCATGCAGGCCGGCCCGGCCATTCTCGAGGCCAGCGAGGCCTTCGCCCGGTCCACCGAGGCGCTCACGCCCGAGGAGGTGGCCGCCGCCGAGCGGGCCAGCCAAGGGGTCGAATCGGCTCCCGAACTGCTGGCAGCCGCCCGGGCCTCGCTCGAAGTCGGAGTCGCGGCTTCGGGCGCCTGGTATGATGGGCCGGACACTACCAATGGGGAGCACGAACTTGGCTGAACATAAGGTCGACGCGGTCGTCATCGGAGCCGGACCGGGCGGATATCACGCCGCCATCCGTCTCGGGCAACTCGGCAAGAGCGTCATTTGCGTGGATCGCGACGAAGTCGGCGGCGTCTGCCTCAACTGGGGCTGCATCCCGACCAAGGCGCTGCTCCACGTCGGCGAAGTCGTGCGCCACATCGATCACGCCGCCGCCATCGGCCTCAAGGTGCCCAAGGCCGACGTCGACCGCGAAGGCGTCGCCAAGTTCAAGAGCGACGTGGTCGCGTCCAACGTCGGCGGCGTCAAGACGCTCTTCAAGGCCAACGGCGTGCAGTTCTTATACGGCGAGGCGTCCTTCAAGAGCCCGACCGAGATCGTCGTGAAGAACAAGGACGGCGGAACGGATACCGTGGTCGCCCAGAACGTCGTGATCGCGACCGGTTCCGCGCCGATCGACGTGAAGGCCTGGCCGCGCGACGGCGAGAGCATCATCAACTCCGACGACGCCGTCCAGATGAAGCGCATCCCCAAGACGATGTTGGTCATCGGCGGCGGCGTGATCGGCCTCGAGTTCGCGACCGTCTACACGCGCCTCGGCGCGCAGGTGCTGGTGATCGAAGCGCTGCCGCAGATCCTGACCGGGACCGACGCCGAGATCTCCAAGACGCTCGGCCGCATCCTCAAGAAGCAGGGCGTCGAGATCATGCTCGATACCAAGGTCGGCGCGATCGCGAAGAGCGGCGACGTCGTGAAGGCGACCTTCAACGGCGCCGGCACGAACGGCAAGGACGAGACGCGCGCGTTCGACATGGTGCTGGTCGCGGTCGGACGCCGTCCGATCACCGACAACCTCAACCTCGCCGCCGCCGGTCTCTCGACCGACGACAAGGGCTTCGTCGCGGTCGATCAGCAGCTGCGCACCAAGGTCGGCAGCGTGTTCGCGATCGGCGACGTCACCGGCCAGCCGATGCTCGCGCATCGCGCCATGAAGCAGGGCGTGATCGCGGCCGAGGCGATCTCGGGCGACAAGTCGGCCGCCTTCGATCCGATCGCCATCCCGAACTGCGTCTACACCGATCCGGAGGTCGCGACCATCGGGCTCTCCGAGGAAGAAGCCAAAGCCAAAGGCTACGAGGTCCGCATCGGCAAGTTCCCGCTCGCGGCCAGCGGTCGCGCGCGCACCATGAACGAGTCCGACGGCGTGATCAAACTGGTCGGCGATGCCAAGACCGATCTGCTGCTCGGCATGCACATCGTCGCGCCGCAGGCCGAGTCGCTGATCGGCGAAGGCGTGATCGCGCTCGAGATGGGTGCGACGCTCGAAGACATCGGGCTCTCGATCCATCCGCATCCGACCCTGACCGAGGGCATCATGGATGCGGCCGAAGCCGCCCACGGCAAGGCCATCCACATCGTCAACCCCAAGCCGAAGGCCCCGGTCGCCAAGTAGACCGTGTCGACGCACGCGCGTATGCTGGACCTGGGGCGTCGCGATTATCGCGACGTCTGGGATATCCAGCACGCCGTGCACGAACGCGTCCGCGCCGGTGAGGATCCGGACACCTGGATCTTCGTCGAGCACCCGCCGGTCGTCACCCTCGGCCGCAACGTCAAGGGCGACGCGAACCTGCTGCTCTCGCGCGAGGCGCTGGCCGCTCGCGGCGTCGACGTCGTGAACGTCGAACGCGGCGGCGACGTGACGTACCACGGCCCCGGACAGCTGGTGGTCTATCCGATCCGCCGTTTGGCGCGCTTCCGCGAGGTCGTGCCGCTGGTGCGCGCGCTCGAAGGAGCCGTCATCGACGCGTGTGCGTCGTTCGGCATCGCGTCCGAACGCTGGAGCGAGCACGCCGGCGTCTGGGTCGGGCGCGATCAGATCTGCGCGATCGGATTGGCGGTCCGGAAGATGACGTCGCTGCACGGCATCGCGCTCAACGTGGACACCGCGCTCGACTACGATCGCCTGATCAACCCGTGCGGCCTGACGGATCGCGGCCTGACCTCGCTCTCGCGCGAGACCGGCCGGACCGTGGGTCTGGCGGAAGCCAAGGACGCGTTGGTACGCGCCTTTGAAACCGCCTTCGACATGACCCTGGTCTCCGAGAACATGGGGAAGACGGCGTAGTGGCTATCGAGATCAGTCTCCTCGATCCGGTCGAGAAGCCGCGCGTGCGCAAGCCGGACTGGCTGCGCGTGCAGCTGCCGCACGGCGAGGATTACGAGCGGGTCAAGGCCGAGGTCAACGCGTTGCAGCTCAACACCGTCTGCAAAGAGGCCGCCTGCCCGAACATCGCTGAGTGCTGGGGCGCGGGCACCGCGACCATCATGATCCTGGGCGACACGTGCACGCGCGGCTGCCGCTTCTGCAACGTGAAGACCGGGAACCCGCGCGGCGAGGTCGATTGGCTCGAGCCGGTGCGGGTCGCCGAAGCGGTCCGCGACCTCGGCTGGAAGTATCTCGTGCTCACGGCGGTCGATCGCGACGACCTGGCCGACGGCGGAGCGCTGATCTTCGCGAATACCATCCGGGCCATCCACGAGAAGGCCCCCGGCAGCAAGGTCGAGATCCTGTCCGGCGACTATCGCGGCGATCTGACCGCGCTCGACATCGTGATGGACGCCGCGCCCGACGTGTTTGCGCACAATCTCGAGACGGTCCGCCGGCTCACCCCGAACGTCCGCGACAAGCGCGCCAAATACGATCAGTCGCTCGCGATCCTCGATCACGCCAAGCGGCGCGCCCCCGGGCGCTATACCAAGACGTCGATCATGCTCGGCCTCGGCGAGGCCGACGACGAGATCGAGCGGACGATGGAAGACGCGCGCGCGGTCGGCGTCGACATCTTCACGATGGGCCAATACCTCCAGCCGACCAAGAAGCATCTACCGGTGCTCGAGTTCGTCACCCCTGCCAAGTTCGAGGCACTCGGGGAGCTGGCCAGGACCAAGGGTTTCCACCAGGTCGTCAGCAGCCCGCTCTCGCGCTCGTCCTATCACGCGGAACAGGCGTTCCCGACCTAGAACCCCGCCGAAAATCGCCGCACGCTCAATTGCAACGCCCCCAGGCGAGGGTGTGTCTAGGGTTTCGACGTGACGAATATCTTTTTACGCCGCCCGATCTTCTCGATTGTCTGCTCGCTGGTCATCCTGATCGCGGGCACGATCGCTATTCCGACCCTGCCGATCGCGCAGTACCCCGACATCTCGCCGCCGGTCGTGACCATCACGACGGTCTACATCGGCGCGAGCCCGCAGGCCGTGGAGACCGGCGGCACCACGCCGCTCGAACAGGCCGTCAACGGCGTCGAAGGGCTGCGCTATATCACCTCGCAGAGCTCGCAGGGCATCTCGCAGATCACTTGCACGTTCGATCTCGGCCGCAACCTGGATATCGCGGCCGCCGACGTGCAGAACACCGTCCA
>JANWKW010000043.1 GCA_025451135.1 Vulcanimicrobiia bacterium
CCCTGCGCGCGGCGCGGGCGGTCGCGACGCTCGCAATCCTCGACGTCGGGCTGCCCGGGATGGACGGGTTCGAGGTCGCGAGGACGCTCCGGCGCGACGGGCACGACCTACCGATCATGATGCTGACCGCACGCTCCGATGAAGTGGACCGGGTCGTGGGCTTCGAGCTCGGCGCCGACGACTACGTCACCAAGCCGTTCTCGCCGCACGAAGTCGTCGCGCGCGTCAAGGCGATCCTGCGGCGGATGCGTCGCGGCGCGTCCGAACCGGCGGCCCATCTGATCTTCGATCGCGTTGAGATCCTGGAAGCCGCGCGCGAGGTGCGGGTCGATGGAGTGCCGGTGCGGCTCAAGCCGCGTGAGTTCGCCCTGCTGCTCGAGCTCGGCCGCAATCCGGGCATCGCGCTTTCGCGCGAACGACTGCTCGAACGGGTCTGGGGCTACGGCTTCATCGGCGATCCGCGCACGGTCGACGTACACGTGCACCGGCTGCGTCTCAAGATCGAAGAGGCGTTCGGCGTGCCGCCGCTGGTGACGACCATCCACGGCTTCGGATACAAACTTGTCGAGCCGTAGGGCGTTGCCGCCGCTGACCGACCTCGAACGTACGCTCCGCTCGTGCGGCGAGCGTTCCGCGGCGATCCTGGCCGTCCGTCTCCCGCAGTTCGCGGAGATCGCGTGGCAGAGGGGCAAGGCGGTGGCGCGCGCGCTCGAGCGCCGCACCGCGAGCGCGTTCGCACGTTCGGCGGCGCTCTCGCTGCGAGGCGACGATCGGCTGGCGCACGATTCGGGCTCGGACGTCTTCGCGGTCGCGATTCTGGGCGCACCGCGCGAGGCGCGAGCGCTGGCGCCGCTCGATGCGCGCGCGGCGCTGGAACGGATCGCCGAAGCGATCGCCGGCGCCACCGGCCTTCGAGCCGAAGCCGGCTGGTCGCTGGTGCGTACGCCGGTCGCGCGGCTCGATCGCGAACTCGCGACGGCGCTCGAACGGGGGGCGCGCGAGCGGGAACGTTACGAGTTCTTCGCCGCCGTCGGGCACGAACTGCGCACGCCGCTCACCTCGATCCGCGGCTATCTCGAGACGCTCCAAGACCACGGGTTGGACGAACCGACGCGTGCGCGATTCTTGGAGACCGCCCACCGGGAGGCGCTCCGGCTGGGCCGGCTGGTCGACGGGATGCTGGATTTCTCGATGCTCGACCTCTCGGGCGAGACGTTCGAGCCGGCGTCGTGCGACCTGGCCGAGCAGGTGGCGACCGCTTGCGATGCGCTCGGTCCGCAGGCGCGCCAACGCGGCATCAGCTTCGAACGACCGCGCTCCCTGCCCGTCCGCGTCGGCCTGGGAGCCGATTCGTGCACGCAAGCGCTGCTCAACGTGCTCGACAACGCGGTCAAATATGGACGCGAGGGCGGGCGGATCCGGATCGGCTGGAACGTCCGCTTGCCGTACGCCTGCATCCGTGTCGACGACGACGGACCCGGCATCGGCGCGCCCCGGCGCCCGGGCCGCGGTATCGGGTTGACCATCGTCCGGACGATCGTCGAACGCGCCGGCGGCGATATCCGCGCCGCGCGCTCGCCGCTCGGCGGCGCGCGCTTCGTGCAGCGCGTCCCCGTGCGGGCGGAATCCGGAGCGCGCGCGTCGTAGAGAGAGGTCCGTGACCATGTCGCGGATCAGGTTCGCACATCCCACCGAAGCCGGCCTCGCCCGGCTGTTGGACTTCTATCGGATCCGATGGGAGTACGAGCCCCGGCGCTTTCCGATCGCGTGGAGCGGTCGAGGTGTGCCGATCGAGTACTTCACACCTGATTTTTATCTTCCAGAGTACGATACCTATATAGAGATGACGGTCGTGAAGCCGAAGCTCCAGACGCGCAAGAATCGTAAGATGCGGCTCTTGCGCGAAGCGCATCCAGGGGTCGACGTCCGGCTGTTCACGCGGCGCGACGTCGAACGACTCTTCTCTCGAATGGAGCAGGCATCGTGATCGGCGACGTGATTTTCGACGAGGCCGCGATCGCGGCCCGGGTCGCCGAGCTCGGGGCCGAGATTTCGCGCGACTATCGGGGTAAGGTCCCGATGGTGATCGGCATCCTAAGCGCTGCGGCCGTCTTCCTGGCCGACCTGACCCGGGCGATCGAGATCCCCTCGGAGTTCGACATGCTCGCCGTCACCAAGTACAGCGACAGCGAAGGCATCCGCTTCGAGAAGGATACGACGCACTCGGTCGACGGTCGTCACGTGATCGTCGTCGACGACACCATCGATACCGGCATGACCCTGCAGTACGTGCTCAAGTCGCTGCAGGCGCGCAATCCGGCGTCGCTCGCGGTCTGCACCCTGCTCGATCGCCCCAAGCGCCGGATCGCCTCGATCGACGTGAAATATCGCGGGTTCGAGATCCCGGACGTCTACGTGGTCGGCTACGGCCTGGACTACAAGGGCCGCTATCGCGAACTTCCCGCCCTCTACGCCCACGGGGCCTGGCCTGCGTAGGTCGGCGGGCCGCGGCCTGCTCGCCGCCGTTCTGATCGCCGCGTTCGCGTTCTCGGCGACCGGGCCGGCGCGCGCCATCGACCTGCAATCCATCACCCAAGCGGCCGCCGACTACCACAGCTCCAACGACAAGCTCCAGGCGATGTTCCGGGCCGCCCTGCTCGACACGACCAAGCTGGCCGAATTCGAACCGGACGGCACCGCCTACGTCAAGACCGGCGACATCCCGGCCGAATGGCTGCGGGACGCGAGCGCCCAAGTGCGCCCGTACCTGTACTACGCCAAGAGCGATCCGGACGTGCGCAAGCTGCTGCGCGCGATCATCGCGCGCGAGGCCAAGTACGTCCAGGTCGATCCGTACGCCAATGCCTTCACGCTCGACTATCGCGTCTGGGAGCAGAAGTTCGAGCTGGACTCGCTCGCCTATCCGGTGACGCTCGCGTGGAGCTACTGGAAGGCGACCGGCGATACGTCGCTGTTCACGCCGGACTTCGCGAACGCGCTCGACAAGATCCTCGACACCATGCAGCGCGAGCAGGACCATCCGAAGAACTCGCGCTACACGCATAAGGAGATGGCCGTCAACGGCGTCGGTCGTCCGGTCGGCTACACGGGCATGATCTGGACGGGTTTCCGCCCGTCCGACGACGCCTGCTATTACAACTTCCTGATCCCCTCCGAGATGATGGCGGTGGTCGCGCTCGGCGATATGTCCGAGATCCAGCGCGCGGTCTACCACAACGTGATCAAAGCCCACGCGGCCAAGACGCTGCGCGACGAGGTCCAGCGCGGGATCCAGACCTACGGTCTGGTGATGGTGCCGAAGTACGGCAACATCTACGCCTACGAGGTCGACGGGCTCGGCCACGCGATCCTCACCGACGACGCCAACATCCCGAGCCTGCTCTCTGCGCCGTACCTGGGCTACACCACGACCGACGACAAGTACTACCAGAACACGCGGGCGTTCTTGCTCTCGCAGGACAACCCGTCGTACTACACCGGCTCGATCGCGCGCGGCATCGGGAGCTATCACACGCCCGACCGCTGGGTCTGGCCCCTCGCGCTGATCGTGCAGGGCATGACCGCGACCGCCGCGACCGAGAAGCAAGACGTCCTCGCCCAGCTGATCAACAGCGATCCGGGCGACCATCTGCTGCACGAGTCGTTCGACCCGAACGACCCCAAGAAATTCACCCGCCAGGATTTCGGCTGGCCCAACGCCCTGTTCTCGGAGTTCGTCCTCACGATGAACGGGACCGCATCGATCCCGATGGGCAACACCGACGACCTCGAATTCCGCTCGGAGTAGCCGCTCCATCACATGAACACCGCCGATATCATCGTTGGGATCCAGTGGGGGGACGAGGGCAAGGGCCGGATCGTCGACCTGTACGCCGCCGACTACGACGTCGTCGCGCGCTTCGGCGGCGGCGATAACGCCGGGCACTCGATCGTGGTCGGCGATACCAAGCTGGCCTTGCGGATCGTGCCGTCGGGTGTGCTCCAGCCGCACGCGGAGCTGTTCATCGGCGGCGGCACGGTCGTCAGCCTCGAGGGATTGCTCGGCGAACTCGATGGGCTCGCGGCGCGCGGCATCGACGTCTCGCGGATCCGGGTCTCGGATCGCGCGCACGTCGTGCTGCCGTATCACGGCGCGACCGACCGGGCCAACGAGGTCGCGCGCGGCGCGGCGGCGATCGGCACGACCGGCCGCGGCATCGGCCCGGCCTACGTCGACAAGGTGGCGCGCACCGGCATCACTTTCGGCGACCTCGCGCACAAGGAGATCGTCGCGGATCGCATCCGCTTCAACCTGCTGCGCAGCAAGGCCGCCGGCATCGACCTGCCGTCGGAAGAAGAAGTCATCGGCACCGCGCTGGAGCTCGCCGAGCGCGTCCGTCCGCACGTGGTCGACGGCGTCGAGTACATCCACGCCGCCCTCGAGGGAGGCAAGCGCGTCCTGATCGAGGGTGCGCAGGGCACGCTGCTCGACGTCGGCTTCGGGACGTATCCGTACGTCACGTCGTCGCACACGGTCGCGGGCGGCGCCTGCACCGGTCTAGGTATCGGCCCTGGAGCGATCGGCCGGGTGATCGGCATCGTGAAGGCCTACTGCACGCGGGTCGGCGCCGGACCCTTCCCCTCGGAACTGCACGACCAGACCGGCGAGCGCTTGCGCGCGGCGGGTGCCGAGTTCGGCACGGTCACCGGCCGGCCGCGTCGGTGCGGCTGGTTCGACGCTGTGGCCGGCCGCTACGCGGTTCGCGTCAACGGCCTGACGTCGGTCGCCATCACCAAGCTCGACGTGCTCTCCGGCTTCGAACGCATCGGCATCGTCACCGGCTACCGGAGCGGCGGCCGCCCGGCCGGCTTCGGAGCGGCCGGCGACCCCGACCTTACGGTCGAGATCGAGGAGATGCCGGGCTGGAGCGAGCCCATCCACGACGTTCGTCGCATCGCCGACCTCCCGGCGGCCGCGCGCGCATATGTGGCGCGCGTCGGAGAGCTGCTGGGGGTCCCGGTCGACCTGGTCTCCGTCGGCCCCGAGCGCGCGCAGCTCGCCCGCTAGGCGTCTTGGCTTCGAGTAAAGATTTTCGGGCCGCCGTTAAGCCTTGTGGATATCTTTCCGATACACCCCATAGTGGTCCGGACGACCCAGCGGCAAGAATGGGGCGTTCGGGGAATTGCTTCGCCGACAACGGATGAACGGCGAAACGAGCCAAGGTCGGCGGTTACGCATGGGATAGGTACGAGTGGATCGCATCGCAACGATGTGGAGTGACATAGCCGGCCGGTTGAGCGGTATGTGGAACGGGATGAACCGTTCCACGCGCACCTTCGCGATGGTCGGTGCGGGTGTGGTCGCGGCGTTGATCGCTACGATCGTGTATTTCTCGGTGGGCCGCGGTCCGTCGTACTCTCCGCTCTTCTCGAACCTCTCCGCCGACGACGCGACCGCGATCACCCAGCGACTCAAAGACGATAAGGTCCCGTACCGCCTCTCGAGCGACGGCAAGACCGTCTACGTCCCCGATGGGAACCTCGGCGACGAACGGGTCGCGATCGCCGGCTCAGGCGTGATGAAGGGCGGCAGCACCGGCTACGAGCTGTTCGACCGGACCAATTTCGGCATGACCCAGTTCCAGGAGAACCTGGACAAGACGCGGGCCATCGAAGGCGAACTCGAACGCACCATCTCCGGGCTCGATCCCGTCGAGAGCGCGCGCGTCCACATCGCCTCGCCCGACGAGACGCTCTACTCCTCGACCCAAGCCCCGACCACCGCCTCGGTCGCGATCAAAGAGAAGGCCGGCCAGTCGCTCTCGCCGACCCAGGTCAAGGGCATCACGATGCTCGTCTCGAGCGCGGTCGAGAACCTCAAACCCGAGAACGTCACGCTGATCAATCAGGACGGCCAAGTGCTCTTGCCGACCGCCGGCAGCGCCGCCTCCGGCGACGAGGCGAGCGTCGGCGGCGGCGACGCGCTCAAGATCACGCAGGAACAGCTCCTCGCCAAGCAGCGGTACGAGACGAACCTCCAGCAGAACATCCAATCGATGCTCGATCAGACGCTCGGGCCCAAGCGCGCCATCGCGCGCGTCTCCACCAAGATGAATTTCGACGCCAACGCCGTCGACAGCAAGACCTACGCGCCGCAGGGGACCGCGCTCTCGACGCAGTCCAAGCGCGAATCGTACGTCGGCACCCAGCCGCAGCGTCAGGCGGCCACCGGCGTGCCCGGGACGACGTCGAACATCGGCACGTATCAGGGCACCCAAGGCGCCCAGACCAACGGCCGCTACAACAAGTCGGAGAACACCACCAACTACGACATCTCGGTGCAGAACACCAAGCACATCGACGCGCCCGGCAAGGTCACGCAGACCAGCGTGGCCGTCCTGGTCGATTCGGCGCCGGTCGTCGTGGCGGGTTCGCCGGGACCGGCGGCGACCGCGTATCAGACGACCCCGGCCAACGTGCTGCAGATCCGCAACACCGTCATCGCCGCCGCGGGCCTGAACCTGGCGCAGGGCGATCAGGTCTCGGTCGAAGCCGTTCCGTTCAACCCGGCGGCGTCCGCGCCGCAGAACGGCAGCGCGCCGGCGGCCTCGACCGTGCTCGGCGTTCCGCTCTGGGCGCTGCTCGCGCTGGGCGGCATCGGCCTGCTGGTGCTGCTCGGCATGCTGGCCGCTCGCACCCGCCGCCCGTCGGCCTGGCAGCCGGGCAGCGACCTGCCGTCGTTCGACTCGTCGCTGGCCGAAGAACTGCCGCCCTTCGAGGAGCACCCGATGCTCGACGGCGCGCCGGGGATCGCGTCGCCGATCCGTTCGGCCGCGGATCTGACGCGCGAGCAGATGATCGAGTACGTCACCACCGTCGCTCAAGAGAACCCCGATAGCATCGCGAAGCTCGTGAAACTGTGGTTGGCTGAATAGATGGATTCCCCGATCGTCAACCTCGCCGGCGTCGAGAACGACCACCACGGCTTCGAACCGATGTACGCCGAAGCGCCCGGCGTCGACGTCACCGGCCCGGAGAAGGCCGCGATCCTGATCATCACGCTGGGGCTCGAGCTCTCGGCGACGATCTTCAAGTTCTTGCGCCAGGACGAGGTCGAGCGGATCGTGCTCGAGATCGCCAAGATCTCGACCGTGCCCATCGACAAGCGCGACGCCGTCATCACCGAGGCGTACCAGCGCGCGATCGCGCTCAAGTACATCAACGAAGGCGGCATCGAGTACGCCAAGGAGATCCTCGAGCGTTCGTTCGGCGCGGGCCAGGCCGACGATATGACGAGCCGGCTGTTCGCCGCGCTCAAGCACGGCAACCCGCTCGAACTGATCAAGAAGACCGAGCCGGCGCAGCTGCTGCAGTTCA
>JANWKW010000044.1 GCA_025451135.1 Vulcanimicrobiia bacterium
ACGCCGAAGCTCCTCAAGAAGATCACCGGCGGCATCGCCTACGGACTTTCGGCCGTCGTCCCGGTCTTGCGCAAGAAGCCGTTCAAGGCCACCATCGCGTGGGAACGCAACGAACTCAAGGTCGACACGTTCCAGATGATCGTCGCCAGCGGACGCTACTTCGGCAACACGCCGATCCTGCCCGATGCGGGCGTTACGTCCGGCCGCCTGGCCTTCTTCACCACCGCCGGCACCAACCGGCTCGACGTCATGCGGATGTATCTGGCGTTCCTCAAGGGCACGCAGACCGAACTGCCCGACGCACATTACTTCCAGACCGAGAAGCTGACCGTCAAGACCAAGGGCAAACAGCTGATCGCGATCGACGGCAGCGCGTTCGGCTACACGCCCGCGAAGTTCTCGGTCGAGTCGAAGGCGCTGCGCGTCCTGGTCCCGGTCGTCGCGGGCGAACCCGCCGTCTGATGTCGCTCGAAGCGCGTCTTTGGGCGTTCTCGCTGATCTTCGCGGCGGCGTTCGTCGTCCTCGGCGTTCTGGTGGCGTCGACCCACGCGCTGGCCCGGCTCGATCTCGCGGCCGTCGGCGTGCGCGGCCAAGCCACCGCGACCGCCGCGATCTTCACGCTCTCGGGTCGCGCGATTCCGCTCGTCGTGCTCGGTCTGCTCTCCCTGCTCGCGTTCCTCGTGTTCAGGCAGCCGCTCTGGATCCCGGTCGCGATCTTCGCGTCGCAACTCGCCTCGCAAGGCGCGGTCGAGCTGGTCAAGCACGTCTTCGCCCGCGCCCGCCCCGACGATTGGCTCCTCACCCACGATCTCGGCTTCTCGTTCCCGAGCGGCCACGCCACCACCGCGATCGTCTTCTTCGGCACCTGGCTGCTCGTCGTGATGGTGCTGCCGATCGATCGGCCGATCAAGTTCGTCCTCGCCGCCGCCCTGCTCGCATGGATGATCGGCATCGACTGGTCCCGCATGGCGCTCGGCGCCCACTACCTCAGCGACGTCCTCGGCGGCACCCTCTTCGGCTGCGCCTGGACCACCGCACTCCTAGCCCTCCTCCTCCGCCTCCGCATCCCAATCCCCTGGTTGCACCCGAGCTAGCCCCCTATCTGCACCCGCTTGTCATCTCGAGCGACCGCCCCCCCTTTGTCATCCCGAGCGTAGCGAAGCGTAGTCGAGGGACCGCCGCCGGCTCCCGCACGCAATTCGGTTGAGCGCGCTACCGCGCGCTCTCCTCCCCCCCTGTCATCCCGAGCGTAGCGAAGCGTAGTCGAGGGACGGGAGCGAAGCGACCCACCTCTCCTGTCATCCCGAGCGTAGCGCGAAGCGCGTAGTCGTCAAATGGGAGCGAAGCGACCCACCTCTCCTGTCATCCCGAGCGTAGCGAAGCGTAGTCGAGGGACGCCCCTAAGCCACGCGATCCTAAGCGATCAGGCGTACAGATCCCGCCGCGTCGCCGGCACGTCGACGGATCCATCCGCGCGCGGTTTTCCGAGCAGCGACTGGAACAACCCCAACCGCCCGACCCGGAACCCCTGCGCGCTTCCGGCCATATAGAGCCGCCACACGCGGTAGGTCTGTTCGCTCGTCGCGGCCACCACCGCGTCGCGATGCGCCTCGATATCGCGCACCCAGCAGCGCAGCGTGCGCATGTAGTGCTCGCGCAGATTCTCGACATCGCGCACGTCGAAGCCGGCCTTCTCCGCCGCCGCCAACGCCACCGAGACCGGCGCCAGCTCCCCGTCCGGGAACACGAACCGGTCGATGAACCCGCCGATCCGCCCGCCGAGCGACCCGCGCGACGTATCCGCGATCGCGTGGTTGAGGAACAGTCCGCCCGGCGCGAGCAACGCGTACGCCTTCGCGAAATACTCGCCGTAGTGCCGCAGCCCGACGTGCTCGAACATCCCGATGCTCGCGATCGCGTCGAAGGTCTCGCCGGTCAGCTCGCGATAATCGCGCAGTTCGACCCGCGCCAGATCCTCGAGCCCCTCCGCCGCGATCCGCCGCTCCGCCTCGGCATGCTGCTCGACGCTCAGCGTCACGCCCAGCACCCGCACCCCGCGCCGCGCCGCCGCCATCACCAAGCCGCCCCACCCGCAGCCGATGTCCAGCAGCCGGTCGCCCGGGCCGACCCGCAGCTTGCGCAGGACGTACTCCAGCTTCGCCCGCTGCGCGCCGTCCAGCGTCGTCACGCCGTCGTCGAAGTACGCGCACGAATACATCATCTCCGCGCCCAGGAACGAGCGATAGAACGCCACCGGCTGATCGTAATGGAAGCCGATCGCCGCCCGGTCGCGTGCCAGCGAGTGCGCCCGTCCGTGCAAGCGCGCCTCGCGCAGTTCCGGCAATCGCTCCTTCGGCAGTTTCGAGAGCACCGCCAGCAGACGCAGGTATTGCGCCGGCGTGAACGCCGCCGTCGCTCCGTAGAACGCATCGACCGCCGCCTCGACGTCGCCCTCGCACGTCAGCCCGCCGGCCGCGAATGCCCGGCCCGCATTCAGGTCCGGCGGCGGTCGAAAGGCCGTCCGCAGCGCGCCGGGCGAGTTCAAGCACAACGTGAACGGCGTCGCGTCGGGATCGCCCAGCGTCGTGCCGTCCCACAGCCGCAACGAAAAGCGACGCTCGAAACCCTCGCCGAACAGCAGCCGGAAGGCTGCAACCGCGATGGCCCGAGCGTCGCTATTCACCACCCTAGTATACCCTACGCTACCTCAGCGGCGAAGCCGAGATGACCGTCTGCGTGTTCAGCGCGCGCGTCACGTCGGCGTCCAGCGCCGCCAGATGCGCCCGCGTCTGCAGGTCGGACGAACGATTCCCCGCGATGGCCGCGTGGAGCGCGACCAGCTCGTAGCGCGCCAGCGCCTGCGCGTCCGCCGGCGTGCCCGGACGCGGCGTTACCGCCGTGCGCGAGAGCAGGGCGGCGTAGCTGCGCTGCAGGTTACGCTGCACCAGCGGAATGGCCGCCCCGCTACCGACGTTCGAGAAGACCGCCGACTGCATCCAGGTGAACAGGTCGTCCAGACCCATCGTCTGGCCGCCCGGGTACTTCATCGCCATATCGTCCAGACGCGCGAGCGTCGTCGGGTTGAAGAGGCGGTTGATCGTCGACATCTGGTAGGCCAGCGCCAGGTTCTCGACCGGCACGTCGTGGCGCGTGTCGCCCGCGCCCAGCCAGTCGTCGCCGCGATACTGCTGCACCAACTGGCGCAGCAGGGTCGGCGAGAAGTTCCACGCGCTGGGCGAGAACAGGCGGTCGCGGAGCACCGCGAACGCGCGCTTCTCGGTCGCCATCGGGATCGCCGTCAGCGGCAGCTGTGCGTGCGGGTCGCCGCGCAGCGAGCGCGAGACGTACTCGCCGCCCATGTAACGCCCGACGATCTGGGTGCAGCGGCCGTACTGGCCGGTCAGCCGGCCGAACGCCGCCCGCAGGTCGTCGAACGAGTTCTCGCGATGCGGGAACCGGCTATCGACCTGCTTGATCAGGTCGTGCGCCATCGTCATCTGGGTCTGGCACCACGCGATGTTGTCATTTGTCAGGTCCCACTGCTGGTTGCGCGGATCGATGCCCTCGCCCGTCGACCACGAGACGTCCTCGTCCGACGACCAGCGATAGCGCGGATCGCTCCACACCGAGGCCCAGTGGCGCAGGGTCGGCAGTTCGGCCTGCGGCGTCGCCGCGCCGGCCACCGGCGCGTAGCCCCAATGGATGACGTAGTAGTCGTACGGCCCCAGCACCGTCTGGAACAGGTCGCCCTGCGGCGTGCCTTTGGGCCACAGGTTGGTGGGCGCGTACTCCATCACCGACGACGCCACGCCGTGCTGCGCGGTGAAGGCCTTGCTCTGCAGGTCGTGCGCGGTGTAGGCCTCCGACCCGATGAAGTTGTGGCGCAGGCCGAAATCGTGACCCGACTCGTGCAGCACGATCGACTTCAGGAAGTCGTACGAGTACTTCGACGGCACGTAGTACCCGTCGCCGTACATCTGCAGCGCGGTCTGCCCGTAGCCGTAGCTCAGGCGCGCGTTGTCCAGGAAGTTGCCGACGTCGTAACCGCCGTTATGGCGGGCGCCCGCGGCGTGCGGTTGTTCCGGCTGGATCTGCGAGGGATACTCGAAGTTGCCGCCGCGCATCAGATCCGAATCGATCACCACGCCCGACTTGATCATCTCGCCGTTGTACGGGTTGTAGAGCAGCTGCGCTTCGGCGAATCCGCCCTGCGTCTCGGCCAGCCAGCGCACCACGTTGTAGCGGATGTCGTCCGCATCGAACTCGGCGTCGTCGCCCTGCTGCTTCACCTGCACCGCGCCGCTGATGCCGATCTTCTCGAACGCCTTGTTCCATTCGAGCAGCGCGTCGCGGACGGCCGCGCGGTAGCGCAGCGGGATGGTATTGCTCAGGTAGTAGACCACCGGCTTCTTGGCCGGCGAGATCCGCTGGCTCGGATCGCTCTTCTGCATGTTGAAGCGGATGATGTAGTTGAGGTCTTTGCTCGGCGAGGTGTCGCTCGAGAAGTCCGCATGCGAGTTCACGAAGTAGCCGACCCGGTCGTCGTACAGCCGCGGCATGTAGCCGTCGTCTTCGGGCAGCGCCGCGATGTTGTACTGCATCTTGATCTGGACGTTGCGCGTGTCCGGGAAGGTCGAGAGCGCCGGGCTGCCGGTCTGCTTCGAGCTCGAGAACAGCTGTTCGACGTTGAGGATGATGTTCTGCGGGAACGCCTTCGTCTCGGCGAAGTACGACGAGCGCGTGTCGATCCGGAACGAGCCGTACGGGTTGCTGTCGGCGCCGTTGAGATCGTTGAGCAGGCTGCCGACGTCGGTCACGTCGTCCAGGAAGTCCGACGCGTCGAACACGACCGCACCGGTCTCCTTGTTCTCGGTCAGGATCTTGGCGATGCCGACCACGCTCGGCGAGGTGCCGGCCGCGACCGCCCGCGCTTCGGGCGTGCCCGGTTTCGCGTAGTAGCGCGTGCTCGGGAACAGGATGGCGACCTTGTCGTCCTGGCGCACGAACCGGATGATCCGGACCGGCTGCAGGTCGGTGATGCCCGAGAACAGTCCGAGCCCGACGCCGTTGATCGGCGTGCCGAGTTCGATGTAGTCCTTATCGAACTGGTCCTTCTGCAGCTCCAGCGCGACGTTGCCGCCGATCCGCCAGATCGTGAACAGTCCGCGTTGGGCCTTGGCCGTCGCCGTGTACTTGTCGTAGTCGCTGGGCACGTGGGGCGCCGTGGTCACCACCACGGGCTGGGTCGTCGCCGCATGCGCGAGCGACGGGGATGCGAGCGCGAGCACGCCGCATAGGACGAACCGAAGGAGTTTCAAGAAAACGCCACCTCAGGGAGTGTGAGATAGCGCAGGTATTCAATATCGGCCGAGCAACTGCATCCTTCCGCCGAAGTGCCGCTCGAGTGCCGAAAGCGTGGCACGGTCGGCGCCGTCGAACTCGACGTAGAACCGGTAGTGAAACGCCCGCCCCCGCGCCGGCCGCGCGACCAGCGACCGCAAATTCAGCCCCCGCGCCGCAAGCGCGCCCAAAGCCGCCTGCAAGCTCCCCACCTCATGCGCCAAATCCAAAACCACGCACGCCCTGTCATCGCGTGCACCCTCCTTGTCATCCCGAGCGTAGGGCCGCAGGCCCGTAGTCGAGGGACCGACGATCGCGAAGAACCGCGTCACGTTCTCCACATCGTCCTGCACGTTCGCGATCAGCACGCTCGCGCCGTAGCGGGCCGCCGCCGGCGCCGGCCCGATCGCCGCCGCCCGCGGATCGCCCGCCTCCATCATCTCGCGCACCGCGCCGGCCGTATCCGCCACCGTCCGCACCCGCAACCCCGGATGCGCCGCCAAGAACGCGCGGCACTGCTCCAGCGCCACCGGATGCGACGCCACGCTCTCGAGCGCATCGACGTCGGCGCCCGGACACCCGATCAACGCCTGCACGATCGCATACGTCGTCTCGCCCACGATCCGCACGTCCCGATGCTCCGCCAGCAGATCGTACGTCCGCGCGATCGACCCGTAGATCGTGTTCTCGCACGGGATCAGCCCCGCATCCACCGCCCCCGCATCCACCGCCGCCACCAGCTCGTCAAACGTCGTGAAGCCGCGCGTCCCAACCGCGCCGAAGAGTTCCAAAGCCGCAGCCTCCGAGAACGCCCCCGCCTCCCCCTGAAACCCGACCGTCACCCTCTGTCATCCCGAGCGTAGCGCCGAAGCAGGGAGCGAAGCGACCTACCGCTCATGTCATCCCGAGCGTCGGGAGCGAAGCGACCAGAGTCGAGGGACGAGGGACCGCCTCCCGCTTCCAGCGATGCCGCCAACTCCACCAACCGTGCCGCCAGCGCGCGCGCCTCCGCCGCCACGTTTCCGGCGTTCGCCGCGAAGATCTC
>JANWKW010000045.1 GCA_025451135.1 Vulcanimicrobiia bacterium
CCTTTGGTCGTTGTGAAAAAACGGACGAGTAGGAGCGCCCCCGGATGGGGCGCGACGAACGTCCGAGTGTGGGTACACACCGCCGCCGTGCAAGCAACGCCCACTCCCATCCGCCGCCGATCGCCCCAAGCAGACGCCACAAAAGAAAAGAGCGAGCCGCACTAGGTGCGACTCGCTGAATGGACGTAAAAAACGCCGAAGTCTAGGCTTTCTTAGCGGCCTTCTTGCGGCGGGCGGGTTTACGGGCGGCCTTCTTGCGAGCAGCGGGCTTGCGCGCCGCTTTCTTGCGAGTGGCCTTCTTGCGAGTGGCCTTCTTGCGGGTGGCCTTGTTGCGAGTGGTCTTGCGCGCGGCCTTCTTGCGGGTGGCCTTCTTGCGAGTGGCCTTCTTGCGGGTCGCCTTCTTGCGTCCGCCGGCGGCTTTCTTACGCGTGGCTTTCTTGCGAGTGGCCTTCTTGCGGGTGGTCTTCTTCTTCGCGGCCGGCTTGCGGGCTGCTGCGCGTTTCTTCGGAGCGGCCTTCTTAGCAGCGGCTTTCGGCGCCGCTTTCTTCTTACGTTTGACTGCCATTGTACTCTGGAGTCATCCTTTCTCTAGCCGACGTTCGGCCAGGGTTGTTGCCTACCTTATACCGTATATGCGCGTACAATGCAAATTCTGGTGAACGTCGACGACGCGCGGCTGGATGTCGAAGACCGCGGAGCCGGCAATGCGATCGTACTACTGCACGGCTTCATCCTGACGCGCGACATCTGGAACGCGCAGGCCGACGCGCTCTCGAAGACGCATCGCGTGGTTCTTCCGGACCTGCGCGGCATGGGACGATCGACCGCATCGCACGGTCCGTACTTGATGGAAGCGCTGGCGGGCGACATCGCGGCGGCGCTCGACGCGGTCGGGAACGTACGCGCGTCGTACGTCGGGCACTCGCTGGGCGGATACGTCGCGCTCGCGTTCGCGCGCATGTACGTCGAGCGCGTCGAACGGCTCGCGCTCGTCGGCGCGAGGCTCGGCGAAGATACGCCGGAGCGCGCGCGGTTCCGCGAAGAACTAGCGGACCGGATCGAGGCGACCGGCTCGATCGAACCCGCGCTCGACGCATTTCTCCCGCAGATGCTGGCGCCCGCGGCGTCCGCGGACCTGCGCGCGCGCGTCGCCGAGATCGGCAGTCATAACGGGCCGATCGGCGCGGCGGCGATGCTGCGCGGGATGGCGATGCGCACGAGTTCGGAGGACATCGCGAGCGATATCGAGGTCCCGGTGCTGGTGCTGGCCGGCGCACATGACCCGTTCCTCCCGCCGCCCGAGGCGGCCGCGGAAGCGCAGGCCTTTCCGAAGGGGCGCCTGGTGACGTGCGAACGCAGCGGCCACCTGCCCATGCTCGAAGAGCCGGAGCAGACGAACGCGGCGCTCGCGGGCTGGCTCGGGAGCTAGGCGACCGAGGGCTAGATCGTTCGCCCGGCTAGCGGCCTATCGTGCGACCGGAAGCCTCGGGCGGGGCTTGCGGAACATATTTACAAGGAAGAGCACGCCGATGGCCAGCCCTGCGATCACGGCGGCGACCAGGACGATCTTCAAGATGAAGAAGAGGGCCACGATGGCGACCACGGCGGCCGTCACGGCCAGGGTCAGCTTGATGAAGGTTCCTAGAAGCGGGTGCATGTGTACCTCGGCTGATGTTCTTGCCCTCATGTACCGATACCGGAATTAGAAGTTTCGCCCGGAGGATCCATGGACGTCGCCGCCCTCTCTACGGACCTGTCGCTCTCGGCCGCCGCCGGGCAGGTCGACGTCGGCGTTTTGAAGGCGCTCCAGAACCTGGACAAAAGCGTGGCGACTCAGCTCGCTGCTTCGATCGGGCTCGGCCAGAACGTCGACGCCTACGCATAACCTCCGGCTGCCGGACGCCGTCTAGGGGTTCGAGCCGGGCCGGGGTGGAAAAACGCCGCATGAAGAATTTCGTTCGGAGTCTTGTTCCGGGTGTGGCTTTGGCACTCGCGCCGGTCGTAGCACTCGCCGCCGCGGGAGGTCCGGCCAAGCCGCTCCGTCACCTCGCCTATTCCTTCACCTATACCGAGACGTCCGACCGGACGCAGCACGACTCCGGCATCGGCGGCCCCGCTTCGGGGATGGCCGACTCCAAGTCCGGCTCGAGCGACAAGGGCGAGATCCTGGTCGACATCATGGGCGCGGCCAAGGACGCCAGCCTGGTCGTCTCGATCAGCGAGAAGGCCCGCGACACGCGCTCTGCCGCACCGGTCACCTGCGCCGCCTTCAGCAATACCAACGTGATCTGCGAGAACGGCAAGAAGGTCAACGACGAGGAGCTGGCCGTCCTGCGGCTGCTCGGTGCGAAGTTCATCAACACCGATCTGATCTACGAGAAGAACCACTGGAACTTCGGATGGACCTCGGATCAGCTCGACCGTTCGGTCGACTTCACCGTCAACGCGAACGACAACAACATGCTGAAGATCACCGAAGCGCGGGTCGAAAAGGTCAAGGGCGCTCAGGGCTACACCGCCACGCTCGACGGCAAGATCACCTACAACTTGACCAAGGTCGTGCCGGTCGCGATCGATGAAGACACCACCACTCGGCAATCGATCGGCATGGGCGACTACGACACCGCCCGCACGCAGATCTCGCTGACCTTGGAGAGCGATTCGCTCGGAGGGAACTGACCATGACGCTGCGCGTCGCCGCGATCGCCGCGGCACTCACGATCGTTTCCGGCGCGGCCGCCTCGGCGGATGCGCCGGCGCCCATACGGCACCTGGTCTACGACTTCACCTATTCGAACACCCAGACCCAGACCGCCCACGATTCGGGGATCTCGAGCAGCGATACGGACGCGAAGGGCGCGGTCGGTTCCAGCGGGAGTCTGGCCGCGGCGGCGCCGAGTTCGGGCATGGCCCAGTCCAGCGCGGCCGCCAGCGATCGCGGGCAGATCCTCGTCGACGTCAACCGCGTCCAGCCCGACGGCGGTCTGGTGGTTTCGATCTCGGAGCAGGCGCACGACAAACGGTCGGCGCTGCCGGCGACCTGCGTGGTCTACGGCAACACCAACATGGTCTGCGACACCAGCAAGCAGATCAATAGCGAGGAGTTGGCGCTGCTGCGCGTGCTCGGCTCGAACTTCATCGATGTCGCGCAGATCGACGCCAAGAACCACTGGCGTGTCGATCAGAGCGGAGCGACCAATAGCGACGTCGCGGACTATTCGATCGCGGCCACCAACGGCAACGTGATGAAGATCTCGTCGCTGCGCGTTCTCAAGGAGACCGGCGCGCAGGGATTCACCGCCACGACCAACGGCACGATCACCTACGACGCCCAACGCCTGGTCCCGCTCGGGCTGGTCGAAGACGAGATCCTCCGGCAGAACGGCGGTATGGGGAGCTACACCGAGGTCCGCACGCAGACGGGACTCTCGCTGGTATCCGACTCGGCAGCGGCCAAGCCCTAAGAGGCCTCATGCAGATCGCACGCGCGGCCGCTCTGGTCGCGCTCGCCGGCCTCGTGCTGGGGGCGACGCCGTCGCCGCCGCCCGTGCGCCGGCTCGTCTACGCGTTCACCTACACGAACCTCGCCACCATGACCGAGCACGACTCCGGTATCAGCGCGTCGAGCGCCGCCGGGAACAGCGCGCGCGCGCCGATCTCGGGCATCGCCGAGAGCCAGGCGGCGGATAGCGACCGGGGCACCGTCTCGGTCGACGTCCTGCGCGAACAGCCGGACACCGGACTGATCGTCTCGATCTCCGAGCAGGCGCACGAGCGCCGATCCTCGCCGGCCGCCACCTGCGCGGTCTACGGCAACACCAACGTGATCTGCGACCCGGAGATGCACGTCAACACCGAGGAACTCGCGCTCCTACGGCTGCTCGGGACGAACTTCGTCGACGTCGTCCAGATCGACGCCAAGAACCACTGGCGCGTGGATCAGAGCGGCCGTCACCTCTCGGACGTGGCCGACTTCACGATCGACAAGAGCGACGACGGGATCCTCCACATCTCGTCGGTCCGGGTGCTGCGCGAGATCGATGCGATCGGATTCGTCTCGACGACCGACGGGACGATCGTCTACGACGAGGCGCGCGCCATCCCGACCCTCGTCGTCGAAGACGAGACGACCCGTCAAGGATCCGGCGTCGGCTCGTACAACACCGTGCGCACGCAGACCAGCCTGACCTTGCTCCACGACACGGCTGCGAAGTCGCCCTGACGTTCCCGGCGCTCCATCCCGACGTCGCCGCCTGGTGCGAGCGTCGCCTGACCGCTCCGACGCCGCCCCAGCGCGCCGCGATCCCGCTCGGGATCGAGCGGCGCAGCCATCTGATCTGTTCGCCCACCGGCACGGGCAAGACGCTCGCGGCGTTCCTTCCGGTCTTCTCGCGCCTGGCGGAGCGACGCGATCGCGACGAGCTGTTCGCGCGGACCTACGCGCTCTACATCTCGCCGCTGCGCGCCCTGGGCTACGACGTCGAGCACAACCTGCGCGGCCCGCTCCGCGAGATGGGGCTGCTGGAGCGTCCGAACAGCGAACGCGGACGCCTGCGGCGCGGACGGATCCGAGAGCGCTTCGTGCGGACCGGCGTGCGCACCAGCGATACGCCGACCGAAGAGCGGCGCTTGATGCTCTCACGTCCGCCCCACATCCTGGTGACGACGCCCGAGTCGCTCTCCGTGATGCTCGCGATGGACTCGTACCGGCGGACGCTGCGCGACGTCGAGACGGTGATCCTGGACGAGGTGCACGCCCTCGCCGGCAACAAGCGCGGGGCGCACCTGTCGCTGCTGCTCGAATCGCTCGAGGAGCTGGTCTCCCGGCCGGTCGTCCGGGTCGGGCTCTCGGCGACGGTCGCGCCGCTCGAACGCGTCGCGCGCTTCGTCGCCGGCGGCGATCGGCCGTGCGAGATCGTCGACGCGCGCGATCTCCGTTCGATCCGGCTCGGCGTCGAAGCGCCGTTCGCCGGCGCGGTCGCGCCGCTGCCCGAGGTCGCGCGGGCCGCGCTCGCGGCGACCGCCGATGTCCGCACCGCACTGGTCTTCACCAACGTCCGCAGCCAAGCCGAACGGGTCGCCCTCGAGATGGGGATCGCCGACGGCGTCACCGAGGAGATCCACACGTCGCGCTCGTCGGACCGACGCATCGGCGTCCATCACAGCGCGCTCGAACGCAGCGTCCGTCACCGGGTCGAAGCCGAGCTGCGGGCCGGCAAGCTGCACGCCGTGGTCTGCAGTTCGAGCCTCGAACTGGGCGTCGACATCGGGTACATCGACCGGGTGATCGTGATCGGCGGCGCGCGCGGCGTGACCTCGACCCTCCAGCGCGTCGGCCGGGCCGGACATCGTCCGGACGCGGTCGCCGACGGACTGGTCATCGCCCAGGATCGCGACGACATCGTGGAGGCGGCCGCGACTCGGCGCTGCATCGCCGACGGACGGATCGAGGAGATCGCCGTGCCCGAGGCGCCGCTCGACGTGCTCGCGCAATGGATGGTGATGAGCGTCTGCTACGACAAGCGCGTCGCGCTCGACGAGATCCTGGCGACGGCCCGGCGCGCCCTCCCGTTCGCGCGGCTCGAGCGCGACGACGTGGTGCGCTGCGCGCGCTACCTCTCGGGCGGCGGGATCGGCGGCGACGAGGCCCACGCGCTGCGCCTGGGCTTCGACGGCGACGCCATCTACGGACTCGGCCGTGAGGTCTGCGCGGCCTACTTCGACAACGTCGGGACGATCCCGGACGAGAAGCACGCGCTGGTGCGGCTCGCGGGCGGCGGCGATATCGGCCGGGTCGAGGAGGGCTTCGTCAACGAACTGCGCGTCGGCGAGATCTTCGTCCTCAACGGCCGGACGCTGCGCGTCAAGGAGATCGGTTCGCGCGGCGTGACCGTCGAACCGTTCGCGGGTCGTCCGACCGTACCGCAGTGGAGTTCGCACATGAAGGGCATCGGCCCCGATCTCGCGCGCGAGATCTCGGACCTGCGGGCCGGGGTCGCGCGCCGCATCCCGGACGTCCGGGCCGCGCTCGATTGGCTGCGCGATCGCTACGGCCTCGAAGGCGCCGAGGCCTCGCACGTGGTGCGCTACATCGCGCAGCAGCGCGCCATCTCGGCGATCCCCGAACCGACCCGTCCGGTCGTAGAGATCTACCGGATGGACCGCAAACAGGTCGCGGTCTTCCATACCTGCGCCGGCCGGCGCATAAACGAGACGCTCGCGCGCGGGGTGGGAGCGCGCGTCTTCGCGGCGATCGGGGTCGACACGTCGCTGACCACCGACGACAACGGGTTCTTGATCACGCTGCCGTTCGGTGCGACGCTGCCGGACGCGCGCTGGGCGCAGATGCTCGATCCCGCGGGCTTCGAGGCCGACGTCCGGGCCGGCATCCGCAGCTCGCACATGCTCCGCAACTACTTCCGGTACGTCGCGAACACCGGCTTGCTGGTGCTGCGGCGGGCCGCCGGGCGAACGCTGCGGCGCGGGACGCAGAGCTGGAGCAGCGGCCGGATCCTCGAGCAGGTCGCCAAGCGCGATCCGCAATTCCCGCTCCTGCGCGAGACCTGGCGCACGGTCACCCACGACCTGCTCGACCTGCCGGGCACGCTCGCCTACGTCGCCTCGCTCGAAGGAGAACCGCGCGTGCTGCATCCGCCCGCGGCCTCGCCGTTCACGTTCGGCATCGTGACCTCGTCGTTCGCCGACACGGTCGTGATGGAGGACCGCGCGACCATGGTCGAGGCGCTCCACGACCGCGTGCTGCAGCTGCTCGGAGAGACCGACATGCGGGTCGCCGACGACGAGCCGCCGCGGCTCGAGCTGCGTTACACGTGAGCGCGGCTGGTCCGTCGACGGATGCGTACGAGGTCGTGCCGGGCGCGGTGGCGCTCCCGCACGGGCTGCTGCTGCTGGCCGCATCCCGCACGCTGATAGCGGCCGACGTGCACTTCGGCTACGAAGACGTGATCGGCGGGGCGCTTCCGCTTTGGTCGACCGGCTCGATCGCGCGCGCGCTCGACGAGGCGATCGCCCGGCACGGCGCGACCGAACTGGTGCTGCTGGGCGACGTGGTGCACTCGACCGCGATGAGCGAAGGCGCGGCCCGGGCCGTACGCGCGGCGCTCGACGGCCTGCGCGCCCGCTGCCCGGTCGTGCCGATCGCCGGCAACCACGAAGGACGCTCGCGCGGACGCGCGTTGCTCGGCGAGACGCACGAATGCCTCGAACGCGACGGCTGGCTGTTGCTGCACGGCGACGTGCCGCCGCTCGACGGCGCCCGCTGCATCGTCGGCCACCTGCACCCGAGCCTTCGTCTGGGCGGCGATGCGAGCGTGCCGGTCCTGCTCGGCGGCGACCGGCTGATCGTGGCTCCGGCGTTGACGCCGTACTCGCCCGGGCTCGACGTCCGCTCCGAATCCGCCAAGCGCGCGGTGCTGGCGTTCGGTTCGCGCATCGACGCGATGGTCGCGGTCGCCTGCGGCGAGGATCGGGTCTATCCGTTCGGGAGCGTAGGAGGTCTTCGCGACGCGACGCGAAGGAAACGCTGATGGAACAGTACTCGATCGACGGCCGCGGTCGCAGCGAGGTCTATCTGACGCTCGCGCTGGTCTCCGTCCTGATGGCGTACCTCTCGCATCAGGAGATCGGGCTGCTGCCGTTCGGCGTGCCGTGGTGGATCGAGGTCCCGTCCTTCGCCGTCTGGTTCGGCCTGATCAACGTCTGCTTCGACCGCTGGCTCTGGCGCATCCGCGTGCTCGGCCTGCGACTCTCCGAGATCCCGAACTTCTCGGGCGTCTGGGAGGGCACCATCCGCGCGCACGCGCCGCACGGCGGACTGGTCGACATCCCGGTCAAGATGCGGATCCGTCAGACGTGGTCGGCGATCGACGTCAAAGGCGAGACGGCGCAGGGCGTGACGCGCTCCAAGATGGCGGGCGTCCGTCTCGACGACGAAGAGCTGCGCTATGAATTCGAGACGCACGCCGACGTGCTCAACGAAGAGGGCAAGCATCACGTCGGCTTCGGCGTGCTCCAACTCCGCGATGCCGACTCGATCGAAGGTTTCTACTACACGCTCGAAGGGACGACGCGTAAGGGCACCATGCGGCTCGTCCGCGCGAGCGCGGTCAAGGCCTAGCCGCGAGCGCGTCGAGCGCGCGGTAGGCGACCGCGATCGAGGCGAGCGAATGGATGCGCCCGTCGGCCAGCATCGCGCGCAGCTCCGGAAGCTCGACCTGCGTCACCTCGATGTGCTCGGTCGCGTCGAGGATCTGCTCCCCCTCCTCGACCGCGTCGCGGACCAGATATGCGTACGCGCGCGAGCTCGAGCGGACCGGCTCGGCATACCACGAGCCGATCGGCTCGATGCTGCCGGCGCGATAGCCGGTCTCCTCGCGCAGCTCCCGCAAGGCGCACGCGAGCGGCTCCTCGCCCGCCGCGATGTTGCCGGCCGGCAATTCCAAGCCGATCGCGTCGCACCCGTAGCGGTACTCCCGCCCGAGCAGGACGCGGCCGGCGGTGGTCAGCGCGAAGATCACCACGAATCCGTTCGACTCGCGCACGAAGTAGTCGGAGATCACCGTGCCGTCGGGCAGTTCGACCTCGTCCTTGCGCAACCGCATGAAGGGCGTGTCGACCACGTACGAGGAGGTGCGCAGGCGCCAAGCGGGTTTTTCCATGCGGATTCGATTGGCGGCCGGGCTTCGCGCCGCCTGGAGCGAAGCACGCCCCGTGGACGAAACGATATTGATCGCCGGCGGCGGCACGATGGGCGCCGGCATCGCCGCCGTCGCCGCGAGCGCCGGATACCTCGTCGAGCTGGTCGAGACCGATCCCGCGGCGCGCGGGCGCATCGCGCCGAACGAGCGCGTACGCGTCTTGGACGCGATGCCGTCAGCGTCGGCCGCGAGGGTCGCGATCGAAGCCGTCAGCGAGGATCTGGAGGCGAAGCGAGCGACGTTCGCCGCCTTCGAAGCGGCGCTCCGCCCGGACGCGCTGCTTGCGACCAATACCTCGTCGCTCTCGGTCGCCGAGATCGCGGCGAAGCTGGCGCGTCCCGAGCGGGCGCTCGGCCTGCATTTCTTCAACCCGCCGCAGAAGATGGCACTGGTCGAGGTCGTCGCCGCCGAAGCGACGTCCGGGGCCGCCGTCGAGCGGGCGCGCGCGTTCGTCGCGCGCATCGGCAAGACGGCCGTCGGGGCCGAGGACACGCCGGGATTCATCGTCAACCGCATCGCGCGACCGTACTATCTGCAGGCCCTGCGCGCGCTGGATGCCGGGGTCGGACCGGCCGACGATCTGGACGCGCTCGCGCGCGGCGCCGGATTCCGGATGGGGCCGTTCGAGTTGATGGACCTGATCGGCCTCGACATCAACCTCGCGACCAGCGAGTCGATCTATCTTCGCACCGGCGAAGAGCGGCTGGAGCCGGTCGTGCTGCAACGCCGGATGGTCGCCGACGGCCGGCTGGGCCGCAAGAGCGGGGTCGGATTCTACGACTATGCGGGCGGTCCGCCGCGCCGCGACGACGCCGTCCCGGAGCCGGGGGAGCGCAACGACGACGAGATCGTCGTCGTGATCGGCTACGGCGGCCTGGCCGACGAACTGGTCGCGCGGCTCGAGCAGGCCTACGCGCACGTGGGCCGCGTGGAGAGCGACGAACTGATCGACCATTTGCCCGGCGATGCGACGATCGCGATCGACGTCGGCGACGGCAAGACCGACCGGGGCGCGATGCTGCGGACGATCGCGACCATGCTCGGCCCCGAAGCGGTCATCTTCGCGGATGCGTACGCGACCGACCTGAGCGCCTGCGCGCGCGGCTTCGAAGGACCGGGCCGCCTGATCGGCTACGGCGTTTTGGGTGCGCTCGAGAGCCAGACCGCCGTCGAGATCGTCGACGCCGACGACGTCTCGGACGAAGCCCTCGGCGTCGCCGAGGAACTCTTCGCGGCGATCGGACTGCGGACGATCCTGGTCGAGCCGCATGCCGGACTGTTCCTCGGACGCGTGGTCGCGTCGATCGTGAACGAAGCGGTCGCGGCGGTCGACGACGGCGTCGCATCCGCCGACGACGTCGATACGGCGATGCGCCTGGGTACCAACTATCCGATCGGCCCGATCGCCTGGGGACGCGAGATCGGCGGCGGCCGCCTGGCGCGGATCCTGAGTCGCGTCGCGGCCGAAGACGGTGAGGCGTTCGCGCCGCATCGCGCGCTCTGGGTCCTCGACGTCGAAGAGGAGCCCGAAGCGTGAGCCGCGAGGTCGTGGTCGTCGCGGCGGTGCGCACGCCGATCGGCCGCTACGGCGGGACGCTCGCGCGCGTGCGCCCGGACGATCTCGCGGCGATCGCGATCCGCGCGGCGGTCGAACGCTCCGGCATCGCGCCCGAAGCGATCGAAGACGTGTTCTTCGGCGCGGCCAACCAGAGCGGCGAAGACAATCGCAACGTCGGCCGGATGGCCGCATTGCTCGCCGGCCTGCCGGTCGAGACCGCCGGCGCGACCGTGAACCGCTTGTGCGGATCGAGTCTGCAGGCCATCAACTCGGCTGCGCACGCGATTGCGTGGGGCGAGGCCGACGCGATCGTCGCGGGCGGCGTCGAGTCGATGACCCGCGCGCCGTTCGTGACCCTCAAGGGCGAGAAGCCGTTCGATCGCAACCAGCGGTCGTTCGACACGACCCTCGGCTGGCGCATGACCAACCCGGCGTTTCCGGCGCGGTGGACGATCTCGAACGGCGAGACCGCCGAGATCGTCGCCGAGCGCTACGGCATCACGCGCGACGAACAGGACGCGTTCGCGTTCGAATCCCAACACCGCTGCGCCGCGGCGGTACGGCGCGACGCGTTCGACGACGAACTGGTCGCGGTCGACGAAGTGACGCGCGACGAGCATCCGCGCCCCGAGACGACGCTCGCGTCGCTCGCGACGCTCAAACCCGCCTTCAAGGCGGGCGGTTCGGTGACGGCCGGCAACTCGTCCGGCATCAACGACGGTGCGGCCGCGCTCGTCCTGGTCGAACGCGAGACCGCGAACCGGCTCGGCCTGCATCCGCTCGCGCGCGTGGTCGCCACCGCGACCGCGGGCGTGGCGCCCGAGGTGATGGGTCTGGGCCCGATCCCGGCCGTCCGCAAGCTGTTGGCGGGAAGCGGCCTGGCCGTCGCCGACCTGGACCTGGTCGAGATCAACGAGGCCTTCGCCGCTCAGGCGATCGCCTGCGCGCGCGACCTCGGCTTCGATCCGGACGCGACCAACGTCAATGGCGGAGCGATCGCGCTCGGGCATCCGCTCGGCGCCAGCGGTGCGCGCATCGCGACCACGCTGCTGCACGAACTGCGCCGGCGCGGCGGCCGGTACGGGCTCGCCACCATGTGCGTGGGCGTCGGACAGGGAATAGCCACACTCTTCGAATCGGTCGGATAAAGGAACGCGATGCAGCTGTTGATCGGCAAGAACTGGACGGACGGATCGGAAGGCCGGACCTACGAGAACCGCAACCCGGCGACGGGCGGCTCGCTCGGCCCCGTCGCCGAGGCGACCGTCGCCGATGTCGATGCGGCCGTCCGGGCGGCGCGAGCCGCGTTCGACGGCGGGAAGTGGGCGACCATGCCGCCCGCCCGTCGCGCGAAGATCCTCTACAAGATGGCCCAGTTGATCTCCGAGCGCGCGAACGAACTCGCGCTGCTCGAGGTCCGCGACAACGGCAAGGCGCTCTCGACCGCGAAGGGCGAACTGGGCGCCATCGTCGAGTGCTTCGAGTTCTACGCGGGCGCCGCCACCAAGAACTACGGCGAGACGATTCCGGGCCCGATCTCGACCTACCTCACCTACACGCTGCGCGAACCGCTCGGCGTGGTCGGCGCGATCGTGCCGTGGAACTTCCCGCTCCTGCTCGCGTCGTGGAAGGTCGCGCCGGCGCTCGCGGCCGGCTGCACGATCGTCCTCAAGCCCGCGCCGTCGACGCCGCTCTCGGCGATCGAGCTCGGGAAGATCGCGCTCGAAGCCGGGCTGCCGGAAGGCGTGCTCAACGTCCTGACGGGTTCGGGGCGCGAACTCGGCCAGGCCATCGTCGAACATCCGGGCATCGATAAGATCGCGTTCACCGGCAGCACCGCGACCGGCAAGCTGGTCGCGCGGACCGCGTCGGAGACGCTCAAACGCGTCACTCTCGAACTCGGCGGCAAGTCGCCCTCGCTGATCTTCGACGACGCCGATATCGACGCGGCGGTCGCCGGCGCGCTCTACGGCATCTACTACAACGCCGGACAGACCTGCGAGGCGCGCTCGCGCATCCTCGTGCAGTCCTCGATCTACGACCGGTTCCTCAACGCGTTCGTCGAGAAGGCCAAGACGCTGCGCGTCGGCGACCCCGAGGATCCGCAGACGCAGGTCGGTGCGATCACCCTCGACGAGCAGTTCGCCAAGGTGCGTTCGTACTGCGACGTCGCGCGCGACGAAGGCGCGAAGGAACTCTTCGGAGGCGCCCCCGCGTCGGCCGGCGCCGGCTTCGAAGGCGGCATGTTCTGGTCGCCGACCGCCTACGAGGCGCGCCCCGAACATCGGATCGCGCGCGAGGAGGTCTTCGGGCCGGTGGCCGCCGTCGTGCCGTTCGCCGACGAGCGCGAGGCGATCGCCCACGCGAACGATTCGGCGTACGGCCTCTCGGCCAGCGTGTGGACGCGCGACGTCGGTCGCGCCGGCCGCGTCACCCGCGCGTTGCGCAGCGGAACGGTCGCCATCAACACGCCGTACGCCGTCTTCCCGGGCGTGCCGTTCGGCGGTTACAAGCAGTCCGGCTACGGGCGCGAGCTCGGCTTCGAGACGATGCGGCTCTACTCCGAGACGAAGAGCGTGCTCACCTATACCGGCGAGAAGCCGATCAACCCGTTCGGCGTATAACGACGATGAGCGAACCGATCGAGCCGGTCAAGATCGGCACGACCTACGCGACCACCTCGGGTACGCTGTGGAAGGACGGCACGTACTTCCCGCGCGGGACGGCGGTGATGGTCGTCGGCATGCATCTGGACCAGGGGTTCTGCGTGCGCTTCCCGCTCGAGGTCGACGGCGAACCGCTCGAAACGTGGGAGGACTGGTCGGAGCGCGAGTTCCTAGCGGCCGAAGGTTCGGTGGCGACGACCAAGCCGCTCGCGGAAAACGTCTTGAGCGAAGCGCGCGAGGTGCTCTCGGACGCCGAAGACGGCTGCCACCTGCACCTGCACGAAGAGGACTAGCCCGCGAACGACCGGGCCGGCCGGATCCCTACGAACCGAGCGTGAAGCCGGTTTGCCAGTTGCTCGTGCAGACCTGCGCGTGCGCATTTCCCGGCGGTGCCGGGATGGCGTAGTCGTACGTCCAGCAGTAGATCGTCCCCGGCGTCAGGGCGGAGAAGAAGGCCTGCCCGCCGGTCGGCAGGCTGGACGGATCGGTGTTGACCGTCGTGATCAGCGTGCCCGTCTGCGGACTCGTCGTCGTCCCGCCGTTCGTCCAGAGCTTGACCGGCTGGTTGTAGAGCAGATTGCCCTGATACCGGACGGTGATCGTGGTCGTCGTGCCGGTCGGAAGCGGGGTCGGCGACGGGCTCACGAGGACGTCGGGCGTCGTCTTGTTGCCGCACGCGGCGAGAGCAAGCGCGGCGACCGCGAGGGAAATGCGGAGTCTGATGGGCATAGCGCCGACCTGTTCGACGGGACCATCTCGTGGCCTCTCGGCAGGTTCTCAGGTATGTCCGACATTCCCAAGCGCCGTCACGCCTTCAAAGAAGCGCGTCGACTTCTTCGCGAGCCGGGCATAGTATTCGCGGAAGAGCGCCGCCGCCACGTTGCCGTGCCAGTGGGCGGGCAGCAGTTCGCTCGGCAGCCCGGGGTCGATATAGGCGAACTTGCGAAAGTCGTGGACCAGCCACAGGCGCTCGACGAAGGCCGCCTCGTCGTCGAGGCCGGCGCCCGCGCACTCGCGTTCGAACCGGGGGCGATAGCGTTCGACGAACTCGCCGTAGGCGCGCGCGATCGCGCTCAGATCCCAACATCGCTCGAGCAGCTCGCGGTCGCTCCGCGGTCCGCAGTACGCGCCGGCGAACAGATCGATCTCGGCCAGCACGCCCGCGCTTTCGGCCGCTTCGCGCGCCCCCTCAAGGGCGTCGGCGGGCGAGATCCAGGTCGACGCGGAGAGCGGGGCCCAGCCGAGGACGCTCAGGTCCTTGCGCAGGCGGTCGCGCCGCTCGCGCGTGGTCTCGCTCACGCTATAGGTGAGCATCCGCCAGCGGCCGTCCCATTCGACGACCGGCCCGTAGACGCGCGGGCTGACCTGCTCGATGCGCCGCCGCCCATGCTCGGTGACCGCGTAGAAGGCCCGGCTCCCGCGCCGCGTCGCCTGGAGCCAGCCCTGTCGCGACATCCGGGAGACGGCTTGGCGGACGGCCGCTTCCGAGATCCCGAAGGTGGCCATCAAGCGTGCCAGGCTGCCGATCCAGATGGCGTCGTCGGGACGACCCGCACGGTGGATGAAGTCCCCGAACAGGCCGAAGATGAACGAATTGGGGCGGGTGACCGGGCGGTTCACCGAACTTGACACCTCAGGGCGAGACGGCTAGCATAACGGTATTCTCACGATATGACGATTTTCCGTCATAAAGCCGAAAGGAACGCGCTTGAGCCGCATTTCTACGTTTGACGATTGGATCGACCTGCTCGACGCGTGGCAAGCCGACATCGGTCTCGATCGCGATCTGATCGACCGGTACATGCCGGGCTACGCCTTCGAGGCTAAGTACGGCGAGATGGCCACCCCGGAGATCTACTTCGGCGACTACAAGGGCGAGCGGCGCTGGGACACGGTCATGGAGATCCCGGACCAGCGCATGCGCGATGCGGTCCTCAACATGGTCGTCTATCAGGGCGACACCGAGTTCGCCTCGAACGAGCAGCAGCGCTTCCTGGTCGGCAACGCGCCGTCCGAGTACGACCTCGCGTCGCTCATCCGGATCATGGTCGAAGAGACGCGCCACGGCTACCAGATGTGCCATCTGCTGATCGAGCAGTTCGGCAGCGAGGGCAAGATCGAAGCGCAGAAGATGCTCGAGCGCCGCGCCTACGGCAAGAAGAACCGCCTGCTCAACGCGTTCAACGACGACGTCACGCACTGGCTGGATTTCTTCGCCTACACCAACTTCATGGACCGCGACGGCAAGTTCCAGCTCACCATGCTCTCGCACTCGGGATTCGCGCCGCTGGCGCGCTCGATGGGACCGATGCTCAAGGAAGAGGCCTTCCACATGGGCACCGGCATCACGGGCCTGCGCCGGATCGCCAAGGCCGGCGTGATCCCCGTCGAGATCCAGCAGAAGTACTACAACAAGTGGATCTCCGGCTCGCTCGACCTGTTCGGAACGGATCACTCCGGTTCGGCGCAGTGGGCCTATGCCTGGGGCATCAAGGGCCGCGTCGACGAGGACAAGACTGGCGATGTCGCCGACCGCGAGCACCTCAACGAACGCGCGCGCGGCCAGTTCTACGAGGAGATCTCGAAGACGGTCGACCGCGTCAACGAGGTCAACGCCGCCCCGACCAAGCTCTACGTGCCCGATATCCGCTTCAACCGCTCGATCGGCGCGCACGGCGGCGAACGCTGGAGCACCGACGGACGGCGCCTGACCGAAGACGAATGGACCGCCTACGCGCCGACCGTCCTGCCGAGCCCGGCCGACGACGCGGCCCTCGCAGATCTCTTCAAGAACCCCGACTGGATCGCCCCGAAAGGCAACCTGACATGAGCAGCAACGGTTCGACGCAGACCACTCCCTTCGGCCGCGAGGCGCGTCCCCTGGACGGCAAGCGCGTCATCAATTTCTTCAAGGAAGGCCACGTCGGCGTGGTCGAGATCGACGATCCGCCGGCCAACACGTACACCCACGAGATGATGCGTCAGTTGGACGAGGCGATCCTCGACGCGCGCTTCGACGAAGACGTCGAGGTGATCCTGATCACCGGGAAGGGCGAGAAGTTCTTCTCGGCCGGCGCGAACATCGCGATGCTCAACAGCGTGACGCCCGAATTCAAGTACATGTTCTGTCTGCACGCCAACGAGACGCTCTCGCGCTTGGAGCAGACGCCCAAGCTCGTGATCGCGGCGCTCAACGGCCACTGCGTCGGCGGCGGGCTGGAGATCGCGATGGCGGCCGACATGCGGATCGCGCGTAAGGACGCCGGCAAGATCGGCCTCCCCGAAGTCGCGCTCGGCGTGCTGCCCGGCACCGGCGGCACGCAGCGGCTGGCGCGCCTGGTCGGCAAGCCGCGTGCCATCGAGCTGATGATCACCGGCAAGACGTTCTCGTTCGAACAGGCCCTGGACTGGGGCATGATCAGCGACATCTACGAAGGCGACGGCGCGTCGTTCCGCGAGCAGGCGCTGGCGTACGCCAAGCAGTTCTGCACGCCGAACAAGGCTCCGATGGCGGTCGGCCATATCAAACGCGCGGTCCAGACCGGCGCGGAACTCCCGCTCGACGCGGCCCTCGCGCTCGAACGCGAACTGCAGTCGCTGCTCTTCAAGAGTGCGGACGCCAAAGAAGGCATCGCCGCCTACAACGAAAAGCGCACCGCGAAGTTCACGGGCAAGTAGGGGCGTCGCTCTGATCCGCCTCTTCACCGATCTGCCCGAAGGCGCGGCGTTCGCGCTCGCGCTGCTCGCGTACTACGCGTACGCGATCGTCGGGCTAGTAGCGGTGCGGTGGGTCCTCGGGCGGGCCGGCGTCGCCAAGACCCAGCCCGTGATGGCGGGCTGGTCGACGGCGCTGGCCGCGCTCACCGCGTTGCTGTTCACGTTCGTGGTGGCGAACCTGTGGCAGAACGCCAACCTGACGCGGACCCGGGTCGACGGCGAAGCGGCCGCGATCCGTCTGCTCGCGCGGGATCTCGCGCCGGCCCAACGGTCGCTGCTGCGCGACTATGCGCGCTCGATCGTCACCGACGATTGGCCGCTGCTATGCGGCGGCAGCGGCAGCGCGAAGACGACCGCGCTGCTGGCCCGGCTCGAGAACCAGGCGAAGCCCGCCGATCCGGCGGTGCGCGCCGATCTGTACGTGCAGCTGGCCGCGCTTGCGAACCTGCGCGACGCGCGGCTGCAGGCGGGCGGCCCGGGCATCCCGATCG